>JBHLLM010000074.1:0-10260 GCA_048885575.1 Candidatus Hermodarchaeota archaeon | reverse complement strand
AATTCTTATTAGAAGATTTCATATTATGTGAATATTATTTTGATTTTTGAACAATTGCTTGCCTTTTCTAATTAAGATAATTCTCGATTAGAAAGGATTGGGATTGTTTTCAAGCAAACAAAAGATTTGTTTTATTGGAGAAGGAGGAGTAGGAAAAACGTCGTTACTATCTTTATTGCAGGGACGAGATGTCCCTTATGAAAGAATTCCTACAGTAGGGTTAGAAGTAGAAGATTCTCTTTTAAACGGGAAAAATTGTTCTATATGGGACTTAGGCGGTCAGAAGCGGTTTAAATTCATGTGGCAAGATTTCTTAAGGGGTGCAGGATTAGCAGTCATAGTATGCGACTCAACTGAAAAGAATGTAGAAAAAACAAAAGAGATTTACGATAGGTTCGAACGTAGTTTAGGAACAAAAATTATTGCAATTGCGAATAAACAAGATTTACCTGGTGCTTTAACTGCCCAAGAAATTCAGAAAAAATTAGGTGGCTTGAAAACGTACGGAATGTCTGCTATCAGACCAGAATTAAAACAGAGAATGAAAGAGATATTAGAATACGAGATTGCTACTTATTAAAGCTATTTCTTTACGGTTCCTATAAAGCTTTTCCTATAATATGAGCAAGCCGAACTGGTTCAGGTATTTTAGAATCAATACAAATTTTATTTAATAAAGAATCAACTTCAGAGATTTGAATTCCCTTTGAATGAAAATATACTTTTGAGTATCCTCCCGCTGTTTCAACGAAGGTTTCGTACAATTCTCCGGCATTCACTATGTATTGAAGTTTATCATTGTATTTAATAGGAAATTTCTTAACAACTGCTTTTCTAACAGCTTCAAGATCCACTATTTTCTCGGTTACAGCTATAATTGGTTTGTTTGTGAATTTATATACTTTTTCTAAATCAATAATATTAAACCCACCAAATGTAATTGTATCGGTGATGATATATTGTACGTGCTTTTCATTTTGCTTAGTTAGTTCAATTAATACTTCTGTTGCATTATTTCCATCAATGAGAATTTCTTTTTTTACCATACCAACCATTCTAGTCCCTTGGCAGATTATTCCTATTAAATCGGTGGTTTTAGAACTTGAATTAAAGGTAAATTTAGCATCATCAAATCCAATAGTAATTGGAAAATCTTTCATCCTTAACTCTCAGGTAAATATTTTTTGATCTCGATTAAGAGCTTTCTGAACGCTTTCGTTGCGTTTTGTATCTCTTCGTGTCTAACGGTTAGGTTTCCCCTTAGTGAGTCTACGAGAAAATTAATAATATCTTCTATCGTCATTCTTTTAAGAAACCATATGTATGCAATTAGCGCTTCAGCTGTATCTGCCATATCATGAGCATCGGCTCTACTTTTTGAAAACTCCTTCATTTCAGCTTCTCTTATTGCGTTTGCTAATATAGTTTTACTAACTTTTACTCCTGTTCTAACGCTTTTATCATTTTTGCTATTACGAGTTAAAACTATGGATTTTGCTACGGAATAAGTAAGATTAACGATGCTATCTCCTATTTTAGCTAGCCCTTTATCCGTACCTATCGATTTTTGGGTTAGAGTATTGTTAAAGTCCTTTAATAAAAAATCATATGACATTATGATTAGAAGACGACTATTTTCTTATAAACTTTTCAGAAATCCAGAATAATATTAACTTAACTGAGTTTTTTAAATATTTTCTGTACTTCTGCGACTTCGGTTCTCAAGGCTTCTATAGTTTTAAGAAGGATTTTTTTTATTTTGTATCCATCTTCAAGTCGAATAAATATCTCAGGTGGAGTAATTTTGGTAATTTTATACGCTGCTGAATTCACGCCTTCCGTTTCTAAAAGGTGCTGTACAAATATATTGCAGAATCCATGAGATTGTCCTTCAACTATTAAAGTATAGTCTTTATCGTTAACACCCTTCTTCAAATCCAATTTTAAATATTTGTAGTCTGGTAGTTCTGGACCGGTTTCGAATTCAAAATCTTCCTCAAACTCAGCTTCTTCATCATCTTCTGATAAGCCTTCAGAAAAAGTCTCATTTCCACTTTTCGTGCCTTTTAATAAATCGGGGTAATGACTTTCTAATTCTTCATCGTCAAATAGGTCTTCGTCATCAATATCACTTTCTTCTTCTTTTGGTTTAACTTTTTTTTTTGCCACAATAATCCACCAAAACTAATTTCTCAAATTTAGAATTAAATAAATCTTTTTTGGTTTTAAGCCAATAACAAGAAAAGAACCTTTATAAATACTGATTAGCTAACTCTCTTAATCTTTCACTTGCTAAGTATTGAAGATCTCTAGGACCAAATAATGTAATTTTAATTACTTTTCCATCAACTTTACAGTTTAAATTGAGATAGTTTATCTTTTTTTGAACTTCTTCAAGAAATTTAATGATATTATTTATATCTCCACTTGAGTTATAAAAATTTATTACTTTTTTTCCACCACGCTGACTCAAGATAAACCCTATCGGAATTAGTTTTAATATTTCTTAACTTTATAAGAAAAAATGACATAAATTCGTATTAATATCTTAAATTTTCAAGAATATTTCCATAATCGTTTGCGAGCTTTCTATTCTCAACATTTCCACATCTTGAGCATCTTAATTTATCCTGACCAATTTGTTCCAAAGTTGTTCCACATATACTACAATCAGCATGGATAACGCCTAAATCTTTTCCAGCCGTACTTAAACTATATTCATTTTCTTCTTGACGAATCACTTTTGCTCTGACAATATCAGTAATTTGAAAAGCATCTGAGATTTTCTCTATGAATTGTTTTGATATATGCGAAACATGAATATTACCAAAATAAGAACTATTAAATTGAACTTTTTTATTAATTGTAGCAAAACTGATGCCAACGGAGTAGAGCCTTAAGAAAAGGATAGTTCCAATAATAACATCTCCAATTTTTACCGTTTTTCGATCTTTCTCTTGATGACTCAAGATTTCTATTGCTCTTCGATCTTTATCGATTTTGACTATTCCGGTTTTAGTAGCATAAATTTGACCTTCTTTTATGTAAGTAGATTGTTTATCCGGTAAGTATTCTTCTACAACGCCTAAATATTGCCCCGTAAGAACAATTTCATTATTTTTCACAGAATCTTTCATAAATTTCAACAAAAATCTTTTAATTTCTCTACTTAATTATTATAAATTAAAATAATTAAGTTTTTTCATAATTTTTCATAAAAAAAATTATGGAGCAAACTTCCTAGGCGATTACGATAAATAAAAAAGATTTAATATCCCTTATTCAACAAACTAAAGGATTTTTGAATCCCAAAATAGAGTTAGAACAATACTGCATTGATGCACAAAGTGCTGTTGATATCGTTTATTTTGCGGGAGTTGAATTTAACGATATTAAAGACCAATTAGTAATTGATCTCGGAACTGGTACAGGGAGGCTGTCTATTGCTTGTGCATATCTTCGAGCTAGCTACATCCTTAGTGTTGACATCGATATGAACGCTTTAAGAATCTTAAAAACGAACATCTATGGTCTAAGCTTAGAAAATATAATTTTACCTATTTGTTCTGATATTAAACATTTTGATATTGTAAGGCAATTATTACCTAAGGATTTACATATCACTACTATTGAAAATCCTCCTTTCGGAGTCCAGAAAAAGACAGCAGATCGATTTTTTCTACAGAAAGCATTTAGCTTTTCTGATGTTGTTTATTCGATTCATTTAGCGAATCAAAAAGTTCATCAATTTCTCACAACTTTTATTAAGAAATTTAATTGGAAAATTGATTATGTTTTTCCCTTTCAACTAAAACTAGATAGAACCTACGAATTTCACACATTAAAAACTAAATCTATAAATGTAAATATCTACAGGTTTAAAAGAAAAGGAGAATGATAATAATTACAAGAATTTTTTCCAAGAATCAAAATTTTTAGGGTAAACTGCTTTTGACCCTAAGAACTCTTCAATTCGGAGTAATTGGTTGAATTTACAATTTCTATCGCTCCTACATGTGGCACCAGATTTTATTTGTCCCGTACAAAGCCCAACAGCTAAATCAGAGATAAAAGAATCTTCAGTTTCACCTGAACGATGCGAGACCATCACATTGAACCCATTATCAAATGCCATTTTAGCAGCATTTATTGCTTCTGTTAAGGAACCAATTTGATTAACCTTGAGTAAAAGAGAATTTCCTGCATTCTCTTTGATAGCTTTCTGAAGGATCTTTATATTAGTTACAGTCAGATCATCATCCACAATTTGGATTGTTCCATCAACTTTCGCTGTCAGATTAGAAAAAGATCGAAAATCTTTCTCATCAAAAGGGTCTTCAATGGATTTAAATGGATATTCACGCATTAGATCCAAATAATATTCCAATAATTCTTCATTAGTGAGAGCTTTTCCATCAATATTGTAGAATCCATCATCATAAAATTCGCTAGCAGCTGCATCCATACCTAATACGAAATCGGCTCCTAATAAAAAGCCAGCTGCTTCGATTGCTTCAATAATTATATCAACTGCTTCTGATGTTAACGATAAATTAGGGGCGAAACCCCCTTCATCTCCAACATTAATCGCAGATGGGCCATATTTTTCTTTCAATAGTTTCTTTAAAGTTTGATAGACTTCTGCAACATTTTGGATAGCATTCGAGAACGAGTCAGCACCGATAGGTAATACCATGAATTCTTGTATAGCTAAATTGTTTCCGGCATGCTCTCCTCCATTTATAATATTACAACATGGGAGTGGGAGTAAGTATTCATCTCTACTAGTTTTATATGCTAAAAAATTGAGATATTCAAATAAATGCTTTTGTAGCAACTTTGCTGCTAACTTTGCGTTAGCTAAAGATACTGATAAAATTGCATTAGCACCAAGTTTACTTTTATTATCTGTACCGTCTATTTCTATCATTTTTTCATCAAGCTTACTCTGCTCTCGTACATCGAAACCAAGTAACTTTTTTCCAAGTACCTCATTTACATTAGATACTGCCTTTGTTACATGCTTTCCTAAGAAAGCATTGCCTCCGTCTCTTAATTCCAAAGCCTCTAGAATCCCAGTTGATGCTCCTGAGGGGACTGCTGCTCTAGCGTAAATATCGCCTGAATAGACATCGCTCTCAACTGTAGGATTTCCCCGCGAATCTAAAATCCAGCGAGATTTAATTTTAGTAATTTTAAAATCAGTCATATTCTTGTTTTCTTTCCTATATTTTATAGTTATATAATAATAATAAATAAAGAAACTTTAATCTTTAATAGTATTTTTTATTTATTATTTAGAGACATTATAGAGATCTGGTGTTAGAATGTCAGAAAATAGACCTTGGGTAGAAAAGTATAGACCTCGCTGTTTAGATGATGTAGTTAATCAAAAAGGAATTATCAAAAGGTTAAAACAATTTACTAAAGATAAGTCAATGCCACATCTTATATTCGCGGGTCCAGCAGGTACTGGAAAAACAACTTCTGCTTTAGCAATGGTAAGAGATTTATATGGTAGAAAAATGGCAGTAAACACTACATTTTTAGAATTGAATGCAAGCGATGCAAGAGGTATAGATGTGATAAGAACCTACATCAAGGATTTTGCTAAAGCTAAACCTCCATCATATATACCATATAAAATTTTAATATTAGACGAAGCGGATAACATGACTGCAGCTGCTCAGCAAGCTCTGAGGAGAACAATGGAAAAATATACTAGAAACTGCCGAATGATTTTAATTTGCAATTACTCTAATAAAGTCATACCACCAATACAATCCAGATGCGTAGTATTTAGATTTTCCTTCTTAAATAGCGATGATATTAAGGAAAGAATAAAATATATTGCAAATCAAGAAAAGATTAGTATTAGCCCTGATGGTTTAAATGCTTTAGTGGAAGTATCTAAAGGAGATTGTCGAAGAGCGATAAATTATTTGCAATCCTGTGCAAGTGTTTCAAAGAAAATTGATCAAGAAATAATTTTTCATGTAGCGGGTGAAGTTCCTTCCGAAAAAATTCGAGAAATCCTCCAAACTGCTCTCGAAGGGCAATTGCAATTTTCTTTGAAACTACTTAACAATGTTACAAGAGAATTTGGGTTATCAGGTATTAATATTATAAAAAATATCTATCGAGAAATCTTTGACTTACACATTTCCGAAGAGTTAAAAATTGAGCTTTCAAAATTATGTGCTGAATTTGAATATCGATTAAGTCAAGGAGGAACTGAAGAAATACAATTACAAGCACTATTAGCTAATATCGTCATGTTGAAGGAGACGCATTAATTTCGTTTTTAAAATATATCTCTGCTCTTGTTCTTTAAAATAAGTCTCCATTCTGTTCTTCGATTTTTGATCGACAACGAACTGCACATTACTTCCATAATCTATATCCCACAGTATCAATCCAAATGGATCAGCGGGTTGATATGACATAGATCTAGTAGGATTAAATAAATCTAAAAAATCTTCGTAATTGATTCTCCCTAATCCGAGATCCAAAATTTTCACTACCATTCGCCTTATTTGTTGTCTTAAAAACGCTCTGCTTTTAAAATCGAAGATTAAAAAATTGCCTTCTATACTCATTGACGCTAAAAGTAGATCTCTAACGGTCTTTTCTTCCTCTTTATTTTGCTTAGAGAAATTTTTAAAGTCGTGTCGCCCCTCTAAAGCTTTACACGCCATTTTCATCTTATTTAAATAGATTAAACTTTTTGAAAAGGTTGTGATATATTTATAATGTCTAAATTTCGCATTATATCTTGATAAATAATCTAAAGGGACTTTAGTGTAAGCCCAGATTCCAATATGTTTTGGTAAAGCAGAATTTATCTCGATTAATACTGGGGTTTTATTAGTTGTAAAAGAAAAAGCAGAACCTCGAGCTGATACGAATTTATCTGTTCTACTTGCTACTTCGAAACCCGATTGTTTGATATCGTTTACATATCCTTTCTCTTGTAAAGCTATTATCAAACGATCTTCGATAGTTTCATAATCCGGTTGTCTTTGGGAACCGAAATACTTTTTAGAGCCAATGTAGTAGAATTTAAAGAGATATCTTGTTTTTTCCATCCGTATTATTTTATCTTTAAAATTTTAATAATTTTATGCATGAAAAATGAATTTTAGACAAATTTAAAATCGTGTTATAATATTGAAACCAGTTGGTTTGTTAAAAAATAATCTTTTAATGGAACTTAACATTTATATTTTTAAATTTCATATGTAATTTTCAGCTTATCAAAGGTATTAAAGAGAAAATATGTCCAAAATTTATTCTTCAATCAAAAATTTTAGAGATCGTACAAGAGCGAGTATCACTATAAAACAAATTAATATCTTGTTTTTCTTAGCATTGTTTTTTGTCATATTTCTAGCAATCTTTATTAGATTATCTCCAATTGCTTCTGGTAATTACTTAATCAAAGCTTTTGATCCATGGATCCAGTATTATAACGCAGAGTATTTATCAACACACACTATTTTTGAGTATTTCAATTGGCACGATTTTAAAAGCTGGTTTCCGGAAGGATTTCAACGCGCAAATCTCAGACCGGGATTAACTTTTACAGTAGTCTCAATATACCAAATTATCAACTCAATCGGGATTCCAATATCTCTTTACGATGTTTGCTTTTACTTTCCTGCATTTATGGGGGGAGCTTCTGTTTTTGCAATATATTTAGTAGGAAAAGAAGCATTGGATCGGAGATGTGGGTTAATTGCTGCTTTCTTTTTGGCGTTTAATCCCGGTTTCATGCAACGGACAACTGCTGGTTTTTTCGATAATGAAACTATCGGCGTTTTTGCTACTTTAATGACATTTTATTTCTTTATAAAGACTATAAGAACTGGAAAAATTGTTCATTCTTTTTTAGGTGGAATCTTCTTAGGTTATTTAGCTTTAAGTTGGGGCGGATTTAATTTTGTATTTTTGATTTTACCTATTGTATGTGGAATCATGATCTTACTGAAAAAATACACTCCTAATATAATAATTGCATATGCAGGCATTGAAGGTATGGGATTATTGGTTTATGCTTTGAGTTCTACATTTCCATTTCATTCTTTTTTCACGAGTATAGAACTTGGTGGTATTTTTTACTTTTTAATCTTTTTAATCGTATTTCATTTACTGTACACTTATAAAGATTCTATTCCCCGTTTTTATAACGGTTTAATAAATTTCATAAAGTGGGGATTAATACCCTCTGTTTTAGTACTAGCCATAATAATATGGATTGCCCCCGATATAATCCCTTTTGGATTTGGAAGCAGACTTGTAAGCGTATTAAGTCCTTTAGTTCGAGAATCTCTAAATCTTGTAGCTTCAGTAGCTGAACATATGCCAAGTGCTTGGAGCGTTTTCTATTACAATACTTTAATACCTCTCACGCTCTTACCTCTGGGATTGTTTTTCTTATTTAAAAGAGCAAATGTCGCAGATGTTTTACTTTTATCCTTCCTAATCTTGATATTCTATTTTACAGGTAGCATGATTCGAATAATCCTTCTATTTGCCCCCGCTGCATGTTTAGTAGGTGCCTACGGGTTGGTTAATGTATTAAAAATTTTTGGCAGCTTTTATAGTGAACAACGAGCAGGGATAAGTAGAAAACGAAAACGCCAAGTAAAAAGGATGGTAGGAAAATCTGAGATCGGTGCAGTTTACTTCATTGTAGGATTAATGTGTATTGCACAAGTAATGCATGCTTCTAATATTGCGGTTACTGAATTATCACAGAGTCAAATTACACCTGGTGGACAGATACACGATTGGGAGGAATCTTTAACTTGGATGAAATCAAATCTTCCTGGAACTACGGTTGTTGTCTCGTGGTGGGACTATGGGTATTGGTTAACTCCAATAGGAAACATGACAACTGTTAACGATAATGGAACAATTAATCAAACGCGAATAGGAATGACTGGAATGGCATTGATGCAGACTGATGAGATATACAGCGCCAAAGTTTTTAAAAGACTAAAAGCCGATTATGTTTTAGTCTATTTTGGGATGCTTTATCCTGGTTTGGGCGGAGATGAGGGCAAGTGGCCTTGGATGGTTAGAATATGCAACGACAATTACCAAAAATATAAAGAATTAGGCATGGAAGAAGATAATTGGGGTCAAAACTCGGTATTCGTTGAAAGCGAATATTTTAACGATACTGCGGCAAAACCCACTCCAAAATGGTTCCAAAGCCAGTTAGTTAGACTAATGTTTTATGGGAATCCAACCAGTCCCCCATCAGACCCTAATAACATTAGGTCTTTCACTGAATATTATCAGAACCAGATCAATTTAAGAACTGATACTAATGGGGATAAATTCGTGACAAATATTCCCACGAATGGTGATTATAAATTTAATGTATTTAGACCCACATATATCTCTACAAATGGGATGGTTAAGTTGTATAAACTTGATTATACCGCGTTAGAATCGAGTTTTCAAATATTAAACCCTGAAGTATTCAACTCTGGTTATGCTACCTTAAAACTAAAAAACACAGGAACAAAAAATTTAACCATTAACGATGTCAAGATAAATGGTCAGAGTTATGATTTTAGTTTAGGGAAGGGCATTAATTCAAATCAGGTAAACACAGGAGAGGATGATTTAGTGTGGGTGGACTATAAATCTAGTGGAAAGTCCTTCCAGACTAACGATGTCGTAAATATTGAAGTTGAAGCCCAATCAGAAGCATTAGATGCTCAGATCTTTACATTTACTAATTATACGAGCAATCTCTTTGTTAAAGAAGCTATAAAAGGAGATATAAAAATAAATAAACCAAATAGCCAGGTTGTTCAAATAGACGAAACTTTAAGCGAAATCTACCTTGAAATAGAAAACACTGGTCTTACAACTGTGATCCTAAAAAACTTCTATTTTGATAGCGAGAATAATACTCTTGATGAATTTACTTATCTTTCAGGATCCTCAATATTAGAAGCGGGTCAAAAAGCCTATGTTAAAATAATAAATACAAATGCTTCATTTTATCCGATAAGAACGGAGCATAAAATTGGAGTTATTACCCCAAATAATATCACGGATGAAATTTTATTTACTTCAAATTACGATGGGTTTAAAATTTCAATACTTGAAGATAGTCGGATTGCATCTCCAGAAGCGTTGATTACGCTTAAATCCGATTTTAGGAAGCATATTCCTATAAATTTAGAAAATACTTATGCCTATACTTACGATAATGGCACTACATTCTTATATATTCAC
>JBHLLM010000073.1:0-10316 GCA_048885575.1 Candidatus Hermodarchaeota archaeon | reverse complement strand
TATAAAGTTTCTAGATTTACTAATGATTCCAAATTTTTGATCTCTGTTATGTTATTATTATTAAGATATAAAACAGTTAGGTTAGTCAATGCATCTAACCCTTTTATTTCCTTGATTTGGTTATATCCTAAGAACAAGCGCTCTAGACTAGTTAAAGTGTTCAAGTTCTTGATTTCTGATATTTGGTTACGATTGAGCTGCAATACCAAGAGATTAGATAAATTTTCTAAATTTTGTATTTCATTGATTTGGTTTCCAACTAGTTCCAATCGTATAAGATTAATTAACGATTCAAGTCCCTTAATCTCATCGATCTTATTGTTGTTTATTTCCAACCATTGAAGGTTGGATAGCGAATCGAGTCCTTTTAGCTCACGAATCTGGTTTCCATTAAGAAAAATGCGATCGAGCCTAGTTAAAGATTCAAGACCTTCAATTAGTTTGAGTTGATTATTGCTTAGAAATAACTGCTGGAGGTTCGTAAGTTCCTCTAAACCTCTCAACTCTGCAATCTTATTATTTGAGAGGTCTAAAGCAGTAACATTTTTCAATTTATTAAGCCCCTTTAATTCGGCAATATCCACTATATCCATATAATTGATAGTTAACCTAAAATGACCGAGCTCTTCTTTTACATTAAATTTTTTACCTTTAACTTTTATTGATCCGAGTCCCATTATGCTATTTTAAGATATTTCATTCTATTTATTTTTAACTTGTGTTTTGAAATTATAAAAAAACTTCCTTTTTTGTAATTCTAAAGTGAAAATTTTTTTGATGCAAATATTTAAATATGAATAAGTCCATTATTAGTATGGACGTCCATTACTAGTATGGACGAGAAAAGGTGAGTGAAAATGAATTCCAAAATCGTTTTTCTTAAAGAAAAACAATTAGATGATATAAAGATGTTTTTGAAAAAAATCGAATTTCCTATAGAGAATATTTCTAAAGAGTTTAATATAAAAGAGGTTTCCTCTCAAATAAGTGAGAAATACGAAAAAACAATTAGTCCAGGACAAACAGAAGCAGTTCTGCGTCGAATTATTGGAGATACTCTTTCGACTAAAGAACGCAGCCAGTTATACGATTTACGAAAAAAAATCTATAGATATGAGAAGTTTTTAACTAGTTTTAGAGAATGGGGAAGAAAGTATGATCACCAGTTGAAAATTATAGTTCTTGGTCTAACAGAAGAACAATCTGAGTACCTCCCACAAATTTTTAATAAACCTTTCATAGCTCCTGAGAGGGATGTAATTGGCGTAAATTTTTTAACAAAATTAACTGAAAATATCGATAAAACCCTCACAAGACTTCAAATTTGGGATGTTACGAGTCAAAACCGATTTGCATTTATAAGACCCCAATTTTATAGGGGGGCAACAGCAGCAATTTTAGTCTTTAATAAAGAAAATCGTGAATCCTTTGATATGATTAAAAAATATTGTAATGAACTTAAGGAGAGCACGGATTTAAAATTTAAACTCAAAATTAGACGAAAATTTCAGAAGGAGATTTCTATGCCTATAGTACTTATAGCTACGGGAAGTAATTCAGTTATACCTTATGAAGAGATTTTGTCGCTTACGAAAGACATAGGAGCAGGTTATTATGAATTAGAAAGTATAGAAGATAATCGCTTTCAAGAAATATTCGATGGAATTGCCATGACAGTATTAGTAAGACTTCAAGACAGTTCCTAAATAATCCCTTTTTTTTTAATTGTTCTCAAGTGAAATTAGATATTTTTAATATATTTTGGAGAATGGGAAGAAGAACCAGGGATTAACAATTGCATTTAGGTAGGAAATCTCAAATTTCTACTAAAACTTCGTCTACGGGAATAATTTCTTCTGAAAAGCGTTTTTGAGTAGCTCGTTGGAGCAATAAAAATCCTATTATCGAAATTATTGATAGAATGCCAGCAAAATACCATACCCAGTTAGGTCCAATAAATTCCATTACCAATCCCGCAACTAATATCCCAAATAGACTGGGAATTGCCCATTGAAATTGAAAAACTGCCATATAACGACCTCGTTTATCTTCAGGCGCAAAAGATGCAACTGCAACTTGTCCAATTGGAAACCAAATCATTTCTCCTACCGTTATTATTGCCATCGCGATGAAAAACAAATATACCTCAGATACAAAGCCATACATACTAAATCCAACCATAAGGAATAGCCCTCCAAAAGCCATCACTTTCATGGGAGCATATTTAGAAACTCTCTTGCTAATCCAGAATTGAAGGAAAACGACCATAATAGCATTCATACTCAATAGCCATCCAAAACCCTGTTCGGGGAATCCATGGACATCTCGTAAGAATACAGATAAGGTGCTATTCATTTGCATATAAACTAGTACTATTATCGCTGATGTTAATAAAAACAATACGAATACCCAATCTTTTAGCACTTCCTTGTAGCCTATCAATGTTTGTACCATAGATTCTTCGGGTTCATCGACCTGCTTTTGAGGTTTTGTTTCAGGTATTACGAGATATACAATAATAGCTGTAATTACGCTGCTCACAGCATCTATTATGAATAACGACAGATAGGATTGAGTAGCTACAAAACCACCAAGAAGCGGACCAATCACTGCAGAAAGATTAAGAGCCACCCGTAGGATTCCAAATCCTTCAGCTCTTTGTTCTTTTGGAAGTAAATCAGCTACCATTGCTTGTCTTGCGGGACCTCCAAAATTTCCTGCCAAGCCTGAAATCGTGCCAATGACATAAAATAAATATAGGTCATTAACTAATCCCATTATTACATTCGATATCCCACTTACGACCAAACCGAGCAAGATCATTGCCCGACGACCGTACTTATCAGCTAAGGCTCCTCCGAGAGTACCACCAAATATATTTCCTATAGAAAAAATCGAAAATAGAATTCCTACTTCAATCATTCCCACTCCAAAATGACTAGTTATGTAGAGAGAATAAAAAGGAAATAATATAAAAGCTCCTAAACGGTCAATGAATGTAGCTAAGACCAATACTTTAAACGTATCTGGAAATTCCCCATACAAACTTTTGACTTTTTTAAACATATTTATACTCTCTAATTAAGAGTTTAGTTAGGATAAGGATAGAACTGTGATTTCTAGAAATATATCTTCATAAAATATATTCAAATAATATCCTAAAAGATGTATAAAACTATTATTAAAGGTATTTATAGTTTAGAGTATCGAACTTTTAGCGAACTTCGAACTAAAAAAATAGTCAGGTACTCCTCACTCCCTTTAAATAATTACGCTTCTGAAGGATAATTTGGATCTGTTCATCTATACGAGCTAAATCCATTCTTTCAGATAATTTTCCACCTGCTTTTCTTAGATGTTCCCATTTGATAAAATTCTTTGATAATTCAGTCTGCTCATATTCAATTTTTTTAACTAATAGATTTAACTCATGTTTGTGAGCCACATCTAAAGCTTGGGTTAGGTGTTCTTGGGCTTCCTTAAACTCAAAGGATATGAGTTTTAATTTAGCTTGTAATATATACATCTCGATAAGTAGCGTGTATACTTCCTCGTTTTCAGCAATAGACCGTATCTTGTCAATATATGGTTGGGTCTTATCCAATTCTTTTAGATTACCTGTTTCCTTTAATTTTGTCAAATATATATCGCATAGATTTACTAAAGCATAAATTTTAGTCTCTACATTTGTGACTTCTTTGTCAGCAACATCTTTAAAAATTACTTCCGCTTTTGAAAGAGAAGTTTCATCAAGTTTTTTCTTTAATAGAGTTGCTTTTTGAAGACGATAAATTTGCTCATTAAATTTCCAAGTGCCCTTTTTAACAAGTTCTCCCATTCGATCGTGTAAATGTTGAGCTTTTTCAAGAGAATTTAATTCAATGTAAGCGTTAAAAAGTGTATCACTTACAATAAAAGTTTTCCAACTTTTAATTTCGTAACATAAAGATAAACCCTTTTCTAAATGTTCTATAGCTTTATTGATTTCACCCTTAACAGTAAATTCCATTCCTAAAGCATTATGAGCCCCTATAATTTCTTGTTTATCGTTAAGTTTGATTGCTGATGCTAAGTATCGCTTTTCATATTCTAAAGCACGATTACTTTCACCTTTCGTAGAATAAGAAAAACCTAACCATTTAGTTGTTAGTAGAGTTAATTTTTTATCATTTAGTTCTTTAGCAAGTTGAGAAACTTCACCAAGAAACATCAAACTTTTGTTAAAATCACCTATTCTTAAGTAATAGGTCCCCTTGCGCAATAATACATGGCCTTTCAATATTCTAAATTCCTTTGTTGACTTTTGATTGTTTCTCGCTAATATTTTTTCAGCATCAGTTATCATTTTTAGATGGTTAATTGAATCAAGCAGACTAGCAAAGATTCGAAGTTTTAATAGGAGTACTTTAATGATTTGGTAGTCTGATTCCAGTTTTTTGCTTTCTTCATGCGCTAATTCTGCATATTTCATCGCTTCCCCAGAATTGAAAAGTTCAATGAGGATTGAACTCTTTAAGAAATAAAATTGAAATCGTTCGAGGGTAGAAAGATCTTTATTTTTATCAAAATCATTCAAATATTTTAGGGCTTCCTTTAGTTTCCAATTATTTTTAAGAGTTTCTACTCGTTTTAATTCACGATTTCTAATAACAGGCATCATAAGCAACCCAATCCTCGCTTTTAGAAAAAATTATCTATAAGTTTTTCCCATTTAAGGGCAACTCTTAATTATTTCGCCAACTTTATCTTTTTTTTAAGTTCAAAGAGAGCTGCGAGAGGTAATGAGATGTCAAAATACACAAATGCCTCCTCCGTATTTAAATCTTCTTCCATCGCCAACTTCTGCACTTTTAAAATATATTCCGCATGGATGTCCATTAGTGCCTCAGCTCTCTTTTTATCAAGATAGAATACAACGGGAGCCGGAATAAAGGATAAATATTCGTCGTAAATTTCTTTAGCTTTTTCAGGATCTTCCACTTCACTTTCAAGAAGATTTAGCAGTGGATCCAAATAACTCAACAACTTGCTTATGTTATATCCTGCTTTTCGATAGTGTTTAATTATTCTTTTGTAAAAATTCTCCTCTTCTTCCTCTTCCCTTTTAAATTTGGGATTAATACTATAGATTTTTGGCGGAATTCTACCCTTTATAACACTTTTAGGTGTTCTACATAGAAGAAGCCCGTCTTGGTCCATTAGTTTCAAGTGTCGGGCAACCGTCGTTTTCCCTTGTTCTACATAGTGAGAAATCTGAGTAACATTCAATTCTTTGTGGAGTTCAAGGAGAGCCCATATATCTGATCTTATACGATGTTTAGCTATTAATCGATCCCATTCTTCTTCAAACACATAAATTTTTTCTACATCTGACGAAATATCTATTCCCTCTTCATGTTGTAATTTTAACTTTTGTTATTGTTTTTATTTCAATTTAAAGTATATGATTATTCATTGATTGAATCGATAATATAGGTTATATACATTAAGGGATGTTATTACTTTTTATTTCTATATAACATATATTGATCTTGAGTATAAAAATATGATCGAAACATTTATATACAGAACGTCCCATTTATTATAATAATGGCACGATGTTACTGTCAAGTCACAAAATTTGTAATAAGAGAGAATTAGAGGATGTGAAATCCATTTTAGCTCTTTTACTCTGTGTCATAACTTTACAAAAAAAATTAAAAAATAGTGAGAAAAAAAATGAACAGAAGGAAAATTAACAGAAAACTAACAATATTGGTTATAACTGGGGTTTTAATTTTAAGCTTTGTTCCTTTTGCAGTAGCAAATGAAGGTAGGATAACAGAACGACCAATTGAAGATTGGTTGAATGCACAATGGGATTTTATATATATGGTTACAGGATACGATGTAAAAAATTGGGGAATTGGAGACTATGTAAGTCTCGATTCTTTACTAGTAGCAAAGATGGGATATCCTTTCCCATTCCCTTGGCTCCCCAATTTCTTGGATGAAAATGGTTTAGTTGTTGGAGAAACTACTTTTAGCGGGCGTGTCATTGAAAGAGAATTGAACGATGGAACCGCTCTTGTAACTGTGCATTTAGACGTATGGAACGCTCCATTAACGGTATTCTTCTATCCTGAATTTGATAATTATGTTTTTGGAGGAGGACCTCGACCTTCAGCAATTTTAGGTTCTTATGAGGATGGATATATTGATTATCAATTAATATTCAAATTTTACATTGATGCTCCTGGCCAACCACTTCCATTTTTTGGATTTGCTTACGACAATTATATATCAATGCACATAGTTGGTACGGGTTACGGTGCTTTTACTGACCACGCTGCCGACTTTGGCTTTACACCTGAAGCAACAGGGATGCTAAAACTCCATCAAATAGCTTTATTTAAGCCAGATTTCAAGGATGACCATCCTAACTATGATCCTGTATATCATGATTTATGGCCCGTAGAGATAATTGAAATTCACGAATTATAGCAAATTAAAGGTTAAATTCATTAAATTTCTAATAGAAGAAGGAGGGATTAGGTTAGATTTATAGTTTTTGTATAAAAAATGCAAAAGCCGAATTTCTCCGTTTCTATCTTTTTTTTCTTTATTATATAGCATCTGCCATTAAAATAACATAAAAAATAACAAAAATTAAGAAATAGGTTGTAGAAGAAAATGAATGAATTAAATAGAAAAAGTGAAATTCTAATTATTTTTTTTATTAATCATTTTCACTTTTCTTGAATTTCCTTTTCAAGCGTATCACTTCGAATGCTAATGGGAACGCGAGTTTTGGCATGAAAAAGTTTATTTTCTTTTTCGAGCCTGTCATAATTTTTCCCCATTCAACCATGAATTTATCTCCTTTTTTCAGACTTACAGAAGCGAAAGCGTCAAGAAAAATAGGGTGTTTTGCGCAGAACCGAGCCATTTTTGTAGACCACTTAAAATCTTTTCCAAAGGATTTCATCCATCGCTTATGATATCGCTTGAAAAAGCTTTTTGCAAAATCCTTCCTTTGAAAAGCTTCGCTAACGGTCTCTGCCGCGATTTCCGCTGCATCCATTGCATATTGTAATCCCTCTCCGGTCAAGGGATCAATCATCCCGGCAGCGTCTCCAATAATAAGTAAATTATCATCGTAACTTTGAGCTATTCCACCAAAACGGATCGGTGCTGCTTTCATCTGCTCTAATTCTGCATTGGGGCCCAAGGCTTCGTTTACGAAAGGGTCATTTTTAATTAAATCGTGATGGAGATTGTACAGATTTTCTGTTTTCGCATTACCAAAGGGGATTATATAGCAACAAAAAACTACATCGTTATCAGCTTCTCTCATAAAAGCGCAATATCCTGGTACTAGTTTTAACGGGAAAAGAGTTAATCCATCGTATTCAAAATTGTACGTTCCTGCTTTGATGTATGCCCTACTGCAAACAGCCTGGGGAGGTTCATTTATAAGTCCTAACGATTGAGCAATACCAGATGAGGCTCCATCCGCTATGACTATAACTTTTGCACGATACGCTGCTTGTTCCGTTTCCTTAGATCTGATAACCCAAATTCCCTCGGTATCGTTGAATTTTACCTCGTTAACGGAATAGTTTTCAACCAATTCTGAGCCTGCGTTGACTGCTGCTTTAACAAGCATCTCGTCCATAATTTTACGTTTGACCGACATAACTAGATGTGAACCAGTTTCAGAAGCAGAATCGCCTATGTAAGTAATCCCACTAGGGCTAACTAATCCTCCTATTGCCGTCCAATGACCCTTCTTTTCCTCAATTAATTTTTGTAATACTCCCATTCGCTCAAGATGAACGAAACAGCGCTGAGTAAAAGCGTCACCACAAATTTTATCCCTTGGAAATTCTTTCTTCTCAAGGATTAGCGGCTGAAATCCGTTTTGAGCCAAGTAATAAGCACATGTGGACCCTGCTGGTCCAGCACCTATTATACAAACATCGTAGAATTTCTTTTCTAGCATAATCGAATACTAATAAAAATATACCTCTTAGGTTTTAAAGATTGATATTCCTATAAATCAGTTCACTAAACCCAAATAGAAGATTTAAAAAGTAATCCTTAAATTAAGAAGTGCTGATAATTAATATTTTAAAAGTTTAACCTAAAAATAGGTGATTATTATTCGATGTTCAATTGATAAGAAATTAATAATTTTCACTTCAATTCTATTTCTAACGAGCATTTCTATTTTATTTTCAGCAGTATTATGTTATGGAGACGATTTAAATACTGCTGAAACTCTCACAAACGGAGATTACGATGTAACATTAGCTTCGGAAGATAATGTAGCATACTATAAGGTATACTGTAATGAAGGAGACGATTTACAATTAATTTTAGGTTGTTCTACTTTATTACGGATGTATATTTTCGGTCTAGATCAGAATGTCATTCCAATACAAGTTGATACAGGTCAATATGGAGGAACTGGTGTGCTTGATTGGACTGCTATTGAACAAGGTGCCCATTATATTAGGATTCAGAGAGGTTATGGGACGGATCCAGGACCTGTTGATTTTTCACTGAGAGTAAGGGGAGCTACTGGATCGCAACCACTAGAAATTCCGTGATTTGGTTTAATCGCACTAATAAGTGGAGTGATTTTTATTAGTTACTTAATGCTTTTACATAGAAAAAAGCAACTAAAAACCAGTAATTAAAATTCTATTGATTTTTTTGATCGTGAAACAAGTCTTTCACGAAGATTCCTCTTGACAATTATTTTTAATTTTGTCTAAAAATATTTTAAAGAAAAAAGAAGATAGTTAAAAATGGATTTTTATAATTTTAACTCAATTAACCTATCAACATTCTCTAATGCTTTTTCTTTGGATATTTTATAAGTTAGAATAAATAGAATGGCACCGATTATTATAATAGCAAATGGAATCAATGACATTTGAAGTTTTAATCCTAATTTAGCAGCAGCGCTCTGATGAAATCCATCGTTCCAATCTAAGCTAGCATCAAATCCAGAAAAAGCGGTGACAATTGCGAAAATTATAGTTTGAAGTGCATAAGAAAATGCTGAAAATACGCGTAAAACGCCCATATAAGTCCCTTCCTCTCTTTTGCCTGAATTAGCAGCCGCATTATCAATTGCTTCAGCTTGGGCTAATTGAAATACAACTCCCAGATTCGCTGCTGAAGAAACTCCCATAAATGCTATTACTAATGTTAGTCCTATTAAATCCTCAACAATAAAAAATAGGATAAATCCGACAACTGCTAAGAATAAGCTAAGTGTATAAGATTTTTTTACACCTATTTTCTTAGCAATTTTAATCCAAATTAAAACACTGATAATTGCTACTCCACTATAAGCTAATCCAGGAATACTAGCAAACTCTATTGACAATTCTAAATAAAAGTAAACAAAGAAGTTTAATCCATATAACATACAAGCACCCGCTATAACAAAGCATGTATTAGCAATGATTAATGCTATCCAATTTCTATCTCTTATGATACGCCCTAAAACTTCTTTTAAAGGTGAGGAACTTTTTCCACTTTCATCTAATTGAGTTCTGAATTCCCTCATTTCATCAGTTTCTTTGACTCCCTTTAAATAAGGAATTGTTAAAAGGTATACAATGATTACAATAACAATAGCTGTTATTAAATACGCAGTTGAACTAGTTGCACCACCCCCAACAGCAAGCATTACTGGTATAAAGATAGCACCGAAAATTGATGTTAGACCTCCAATTGCTCCTCCATAAGCACTGACTTTTCTTCTCTGTTGTGGTTCCCTAAACAAATCTGGGAATAAGGAATTATGACTTACCTCTAATATCGTTAGAAATGTCTCGAAAGTGCACATCAAAAGGATTAACCAAAAGGTTAATACTAAGACATCTGTAGAAATTGAAATAAAACAAAGGATTAGGAAAATCGGACTTATGAAAACGCCAATTTTAATCCAAATATATCGTTTTCCATACTTTAATGTATATTTTTTTGAACGATCTGTGAGATATCCGATAATAGGATCATTAAATGCATCAACAAATGAATATATTAAATATATAATCCATATTAATGATTGAGGAACTAATAGTGCAGAAACCGCAAAAAACTGAACATTTCCCCACATTGCTCCTAGAAGACCAGCTATTGGTGCTATAAGAGCAAAGCGAATCATTCTACTGCGTGTTATTACTTCAGAATACCTCTTCTTATCTTCCATATTGAATTGACTCTTTTTTTAATTAATATAAATCTTAATTAGTATAATTGATATTAACCTTTTTAAAAATATATTTTATTTACCTTCTGATTAAAATTAATAT
>JBHLLM010000072.1:0-10351 GCA_048885575.1 Candidatus Hermodarchaeota archaeon | reverse complement strand
GCATCAGATATAATTTTAACAGGGCGTCTACTTGATGCGAAAGAAGCATTATCTATTGGTTTGGTGAATAAAGTCTATACTAGCTTGGAATTTAAAATTAAAGCAGAAGAATACATCCAATCCATAGCAAATCTACCAACAAAATGTTTAGGTTATAATAAAAAAATGTTAAACTTTTCTCAATATAATGAATTATTTCCCTCTCTTAATCATGAATTCAGATTATATTGTAAAAACATTGCATCTTATGATTTCGGGGAAGGAATGAAGTCTTTTAAACAAAAAAGGGAACCTAGATTTAAGGGAAAATGATTAAATAAATTTTACCATTAATCTTATTATCGAAATTTATGAATATAATTTATAACGGGATTATTATGCTTTCTGAAGAAATAAAAGACTTTTTATTAGAAGATTCCGTAAAGAGGTTTTTAAAGTATGTTCAAGTGTGGAGCACATCTGACGAGCTTTCCCAGTCAAATCCTTCAACAGAGAATCAATTTGAATTAGGAAAGATATTGACTGGTGAGCTAAAAGAATTAAATTTAGAAAATGTAGTACACGACGAATTTGGTTATGTTTACGCAGATTTACCTGCTAGTATTGGATTAGAGAACGGTAAAAGAATTGGTCTAATAGCTCATTTGGATACGTCACCAGCTGTAAGTGGAAGTAATGTTAAACCTGTAATTCATAAAAATTATGATGGAAGGACAATAGAGTTTGCAAGCAATAAAGATATTAAGCTTACAGTCGAGGATTCACCAATATTGAAAGAATATATTGGGTTAGATATTATCACTTCCGAAGGAGATACATTACTGGGAGCAGATGATAAAGCGGGTATTGCAGAAATTATTACCTCTTGTGCTGCTTGGCAAAAATTCCCAGAATTAAAGCATGGACCTATTACTATATGCTTTACACCAGATGAAGAGATCGGAAAAGGAACTTTAAACATTAATAAACAAAGGTTACCGAAAATCTGCTACACATTGGATGGTTCGGAAATGGGTGAATTAGAGTTTGAATGTTTTGACGCGTGGAAAGCAACGATTACATTCATAGGACTTAGCGTGCATCCAGGTTATGCTAAAAATCTTCTAATTAATGCCATACATATCGCAAGTCGTTTTCTTAGCGAAATTCCGGAGTACGAATCACCAGAACATACTGAAGAACGAGAAGGATTCTATTTTATTGGTAGTTTAAAAGGAAATGTCGAAGAAGCTAAAGCTAGTTTAATAATCAGAGATTATATCCAAGATAATAATGAAAAAAGGATGAACTTTCTTCGTTCATTAAAAAATCTTTATGAATTACGATATCCAGGTTTGAATATAAAATTAGAGTTCGAACATCAATACAACAACATGCTTCGCTTTATTGAAAAAGAAAAAATTGTTGTAGATCTAGCCGAAAAAGCAATAGAATTGGCAGGTTTGGAGGTAAAATTTCATTCCATTAGAGGAGGAACTGATGGATCGAGACTTAGCGAAATGGGGATACCCACCCCCAACATTTTTACTGGGGGATCGTTATTCCATTCTAGAAAAGAACATATTCCCACTAGAGCGCTACAGAAAGCTTCAGAGGTCGTGCTACATTTAGCAAAGTTATGGACATCAGCTTAAATTCGATTTAAACCCTAAACTCGTCTCCTAATCAATTCTTTTTTAGTATTTTAGAAAAATCTGTAATAGCAAAAATTACAATACAAATTGATAAGAGAATTGAAATATAAAGAAAAGCCCAAGTAATAGATATATCGTATAAGTAACCAAAGATTAGAGCTTCAAGCATGCTAATAAATCCTACTGAAAAATAATAATACCCATAAGCTCGCCCTCTTTTCTCCTCACCCGCCAAATCAGCAATATATGCTCTAGATATAGGATCTACAGAAGCTAAGTAAAAGCCATGCATAATATAGATAATAACTATTAAAACCACTGAAAATAAGGAAATTTCAACAGGAAAAGCTAGAATTACACAAGAGAGCAATAATATAGATAATCCAATAACAATTATTGGTTTTCGTCCGAATTTATCCGAAAGGGAGCCATTAATAGGCGAGAAGATAGTATATACAATATTTAAAATAAGATAAAAAACGGGTATTAGGTAGATTAAATCAGAAGGGATATAATCAGCTGCTCTTAGGATTAGAAAAGCTACATCTAAACTAGCAAATTCAATAACTCCAAGTATAACGATTAATTTTATAAAATTTCGATCAATTTTTTCCGAAGTTGCTTTTTTGTTTTTCTTTTCCAATTTTCTATCTAGTTCTTCAGGCGAAACATCTTTAACTGGCAATATAAGGGCAACAGCTATTAACCCTGGAATAATGGAAAAGAAAATTATTTGAGAATAACTCCACGCCATAAATAGGAGAAGAAAAGCTAGTAATGAACCAAAAACAGCTCCTAATGTATCCATAGCCCGATGTAATCCAAAAGCTTTACCCTTTTTTTCCGCGTAATATGAAATGAGAGCATCTCTTGAAGAAGTTCTTAATCCTTTACCTATACGATCGGTAGTTTTTAATCCTAATACCATTTCCCATGATGGACTTAGTCCAATTAAGGGTTTTGAAAGGTTAGAGAGCGAATAACCTGCAACAATGAAAGGTTTTCTCTTGTTTATCTTATCGCTCATCCAACCAGTAATTCCTTTCAAAATATTAGCAATAGCATTTGTTATTCCTGAAATAAGACCTAAAACTAGAGAACTTCCTCCAATTTCAATTATAAATAGCGGTAATATGCTTTGGATACTCTCGCTGGAGATGTCTGTAAAAAGAGAGACAAGCCCCATTAAAAAAACAGGAATCGATACTCCAAAGATTAATCTCCGTTTTTTGATAGATTTACTATAAGGTTGGTTGTCTAAAGCCATATCTAATCACATTTGAATAAAAATCGAATTGATAATTTTTCAACACTACTCATAATGTATTTTCTAGAAATTGCTAATGCTTAATTAAAGATTTGAATTTGAGACTAAAGTGAAAATTATGTTTAATTATATCTCAATTATATAGATACGAATAGGTGGAGTGCAGCACCGATTCCAATGGCATTAGAAATTACAGCAGCAAAGAATAATTGGATAATATCGAAGGAGCTTAAAATAACAGTGCTAAATCTTTGAGTTTTTTCGTAAATTAGTGTATTTTGAATTATCGCATATAAGAAGATAAGATACATAAATATCACTGAAGGAAAGAAAGCCCATGACCAAGTTAATGCCATTAAATTAATTTGTATGAATATCGCTATTAATATTATCAAAAAAGACTTTTTCCGTTCTTCTTTAATGAAATTTAACTGGGGGTATATCACTTTTCTATATAAAAGTTCGAGAGAAAAATACACTGGAAATGCTACAATAGCAGCTAATAATGTATCGAAGAAATTAGATGGCCACATGAAAGCAAAAGGATAGAAATAACTAAAAATTAGATATATAACTATGAAATAAACATTACATATGATAGCGTAAATTAGGTACTTCAGTTGAAATTCTGATTTAATTAATAATATAATCTGTTTTAAATCAAATCTAACCTCTTGCTCCTTGAGTTTGCGGTAATAGAGAATTAATTTAACTACAAAATAAACAGCAGTTATATTGAGAGAAGCAAAAAAAATACCTCCAAGACCTAAAGCTCTTTCAAAAATCTCCCAATTAAGTAAGAAAAGTGTCGTATAAAGTACAATTTGTAAGATTTTTCTTATCCTTATTGCACGGTCTTTAATTTTGGATAAAGTTCCTTTTATTTTGGGCATAGGTTTCTGTAACCGCTCGTCCTTATACGGAAAGAATTTAGAGGTGTAGATTGTAAGCGAAAGAACGATTAAAACTAATATTATAAGAGTTATAAAAATTATAACATAATTCACTAGGAATGTAATGTTTATTGGTCCATTTATCGATTCAGAGTTAAAAAAATAATTCTCGAACCATCTTATTGATTCAATTAATACTTCATCGGCAAATAATTGGTGACCTCCCCCAATTAAGGGTCTAGTTATATTAATAACCTTGCAGCCTGTTAAATTTTGAGCTACTAATGCTTGGTTCTCAAAAGCTATTACTTCATCATCCACATGCATGATAATTAAAAGATTATTGGTGTTCGTTGAGTTTAGTAGATTTGCAGGAATGTAATCATCAAATTCTGGAGGAAAAACAGTACTAATCTGAGGATTGTAATTTACTAAAGGAGCCCAAGCAACAGTAACATTGAACCGAGAATCCAAAGCTTGGTTCATAAGCACAACAAATCCACCTAAGGAGTGCCCTATTAAACCAATCTGAGATGTATTTACATCTGAATAGAAAGGCATTGTTTCAAGTTTATCTAATAATTCTGAGCAGTCTTGAGCTAAAGCAGGTTTTTTTGAAATAGGATCAATATTTATTATATTACCTCCACTTTCACCATGTCCCTGATAATCTAAAGCAGCCACATAAAAACCTCTTTTAGAGAGTTCAATTGGGATTCTGAGATCAAAATCTCTTTGACTCCCTATTCCGTGACAATAAATAATAAGAGGTCTCTTCTCTTGAAAAGCTAAATCTTTTGAGGGGTAATATAGATTTGCGTAGAGCGTCGCACCAGCAGATTGAAATTCTACTCTTTCATAACGAGAATAACTGATAGATCTATCATAAACTAAATAAGAAAGAGAGATCACCAGCAATACGATTAAGATAATTATCCTCTTAAAGAACTTGCGATCTTCCTTATCAAAAACACTCATAAGTAAGTAATATTTACTATGTTTTTTTAAGTAAGAAATAACTTCTGTTTATAAAATTCAGAATACACTATTTTATACTTAGTTTAACTTATATATTTTATATTAATCCTATAATTATTCATTAAAAACATTTATTGTATAATCTAATGTCAGAGAAAAAAAATGCTTCAGAAATAATCGAAAACTCGCTACGATCTGTTGAAAATAATTTTAAACAATTTATAGAAGTCTTAGAAACTGCTAAAACGGAATTAATAACATTAGAAAAAGATAAAACACAACTAAGCAAAGAAAAGAAAACGCTCGAAGAGGAAAAGGTTCTATTAGAGCAAGAAAAAACGAAATTGGAAAAGGACAAACAGATATTGGAAAAAGAAACGCAAAAGCTTGAATTGGAAAAAAAAGAAAGAGACCAGAAAATTGGTACTATGACAGAGGAGCAAAAACGTTTGTTAAAAGAATATGAAAAAGTTAAAGAAGAATTAGCGAAATTTGCCAAATTAGCTGAGGAAGTTGAGTCTCAAGAATTAGATTTTGAACGGATAACGGCGCTTTTATCTATTTTTCGAGTTCTTGTGGAAAAGATTTGGCAAGGCCAAGCTCATTATCGCATTTTAATGACACTCCATGGAGAAAAAGAAACTATGTCCCGTGAAGAGTTAAAAATTACTACAGGTATTGGAGGAGCATATATTTTAAGAGCGGTACAAGAATTAGCTAATGTGAAATTAGTAGATCACGATATTGATACTGGTCAAGTAACATTAAGACAGAGATTGTATTCAAAAAAATCTCTAGACGAAAAATGAATTATTTTACAATTACCATTTCGTGTAAGGTCTCTCCTTTTTCTTTAAAGGTATAACCATCATGAACAAAATCGATCAAGTATTCAGACTTCAGCCTAAAATATCCGGGTTTAATTCTCAACAGGTTTTTAGCTAGAAATCGAAGAACAGGACTTAGTTCAAATAGCAAATTATCAGCATCAATAATTTTTTGAACATTTAGAGAAATTAATTGTCGATCAGAGAGTTTAAAAGTTAATGAGTTTGTATATTTATTCCCTGCCTTTTCATTATAAGTAAATCCTTTTTGTATAAATTCAAATTCACCTGTGCTATGAATAATTTCTTCACCTTTAGCAATCATTAATATGCTTATTGGATAGTTGTTCATTTTTTTATTACATTTGATATAAGCATAAACAATTGTAAAATTATCTGAATAAATTCGGCCCCAATGCCAATATTCTACAACTCTAACAAGATTAAATGTAATCCAATTATGATCGTGATATCCAATACCTTTTACATCAATTTCTTTATTGTTAACTTTAATTGTTCCCTCAACATCAGCTCGAGGAATTGCCACAGCCCAACCGAACTGTCCTAAAGTTCCAAACTCTGTAAATCCTTCACCAGGCATCCAGCCTCTTAATTTAGGTTTGTAAAATAGATGAATCCCAAGATCATCTTCATCCAAGAAGATCTCATATGCAGGTAATTTTTCATTAGCGTAATCAACTTTGATGTAATTCTTTCCTATTTTCACATTTGCATTTTCTTTTGTTGCTAACAAGTCAGAATGTTGATAATCAAAAATCCTCTGTATTTTTTCACCATTTGGTTTGTAGATTGTTATCTCTACCCCAGTTTTACCTGTTCTTTCATGCTTAGCCCTAAAAAATCCTACTACCATATATCCATTGTCAAGACGGGCGTCAAAATACCACCATTCAAAATTTCCTCTTTTTTTCATGTCTATATGCAGTCCATCATTTTCCGGCTTAAAATCGCGAATGTTTCCGTCCTTTTTTCCAGGACCCAACCATACCTCTTTAATTTTATCTGCCATAATTTTTAACCCGTTAAAATTTTTAAGAGTTTTATTAACATGAGAAGTTTGAAAATACCTCTCATTTTTACTTTAGATCTAACAATTTTGACTCCAAGTTTAAGTAATGATAATCTTTTTGTTGCAAGACCTAAAAAAATTTGTGTATCCATTGCAATATATCCATTCCATCCAGTTACTTCCTTTTTAAGATTTGATTTTGGTTCGTTTCGAATACCTTCAACTTTTAAAGAACCTTTATCAATAGTTAATAAAGCAGCGTAATGTAGGTTTGTAGCGTTTATAAGAATAATACGCTTAGTGTTTTTAAAAGCTTGTTTAAATTTGGGATTCTTATTCAAAGGATTCATGATGTTAGCTATGAGTCCCGCAAAACCTCTTGGTTCCTTTAACAATAAGTTATGCTCATTCACGCGTTTCTAGACCTCGCTCATAACCTGAAATATAAAATCCAGAGTCCGAAACTCCATTGGGATCGAAAGATTTTTTGATTTTTCTTAGCCATTTATGATAATTCATCAAATAAGGTCCCCATTGATTATGCAATTTATCTCCTTCGATGAAAAATGGTACCCCTAAATGTCCAAGCAAATCCATTTGATTGCTCTCTTCCATATAATCACCCATTCCTTTAACGCTTTCTAAATCTGTCTGATCAAAAAAAGTAGGCGCTTCCATATGGAAAAAATGTCCCGATTCGTAAGAAGTCATCCATGCACCTTCCCCAAAATCGTTGGCTATTACTCCCTTTTCGATAAATTTCTGCTTCAATGGTATATTTTTCATTTCTGCTCGTAAACATAAAGCTGCAGAATCGCATTGACCTTTTGCGGATTGAAAACCACCTGTAGCAATAAAGCCGTGGTATCCAAGGTTTGTTCGCAAACATTCTGCGTAAAATAGTGATTCTGGGTTGTATCTAGTTCCTATAATGTTGATTAAGTCAAGTTCTTTCATTAATTGACTCATTACTTTCTGTTTATAGTCAAACTCGCGTTTAGAATGAGCTGCAATTACAACTAATAAAGGTCTTTTCATACTTCCGAATGCCAATTTATCAATTAAGCTTTCTAAAGTGTATGAAAAAATTGCCATAATAGCATAACTAGACATATGGCTACAAATAAAAGCGATTTCTTCTTCTTCGACTCTTAAAAGAGATTTTTCTAAATGTTTAAAATTCTTACAATCCATTACATATGCTCGAATATAATTAGGAATCTTAAAATTGTAAATTGGAGAATGACCTTTCAGAACATATTCGGTATCACATGGATAGGGAAAGAGTTTTGTAGCAACCCGGGTGAATACTCCGAGCCCAGATTTTGTTCCTACCCATCCGCGCATTATCCCTCTCAAACTAGGGCCAGGTCCATCTCCAGAATACCAATCAGGCTCATACTTTAAACCAAGAGAACCTAATCTGAGAATTTCTCCAGTAGGTAAAACCCATTCTGTACCTAAAACATTTCTCGCACTATATCCCGTTTGAGGGGATGTAAATCCTGGACCCGCCATTGAAGTATGGCTAGCCAATGTTGAAGCCATAGGACCAGCACCAGGCATATGAATATTTAACCCATATTTCATAGTCTCTGATTGTAACTGTGCTCCACTTACATACGGTTCGACTACCGCATAGAGATTCTTTACATCAATCTTGATTATCTTGTTCATTCTTCGTAAATCTAGTATAATACAATTATCAGTAGAGGGTTGGTTCCAAGGTCCAAGTCCAGTACTTTGAGCCTTAAACTGTATTCGGTATTTATTACACAATTGCACGATTTTTTGAACTTCTTCTGTTGATGAGGGTAATATAATAGCTTTAGGGATTGGAGAAAAAGGGATTGGATCTTTATCTTCCATATAATTTACAAATTCTATGCACCAATTATAAGCATATGCGTTTGTCATAACCTCTCCATCATCTACATTTTTAACACCTACAATTTCTTGAATTTCTTTAAGAATCTCCTTTTCTAACATCTTTTATGCAACCTCCGCTATCGCTTGCTTAAGTTTTTCTGGTTCTAAACCTAAAGCCATTAGAATTAATTCACTTATGTCGAGGTACTTTAATTTAGAATCCTTTTCTATTATTCCATCCTGTAAATTTGTAGAGCAAAAAGGGCAGGCTGAAATAATGAAATCTGCCCCAGAGTCTTCAGCTTCTTCAATCCGTGTTTTAGCAGTCTTTAAAGCCATCTCAGGAAAAGCGGATTTTACCCCTGCGCCAGCACCACAACAGTATGCATATTCTTGAATTCTCTCCATTTCTGAGAATTTCAATCCCGGGATTTTATTAAGAATATTTCTAGGAGCATCGTAAATTCCTTTGGATCCCACCCTTTTGGGTTTAGGAGGAACATTTATTGAGACTAAAGGCATTAGTGGAACTGTATCACCATCCCAGTCTTCGTATCTTTCAGCATTTCTACCCAAATGGCAGGGATCGTGATAAGTTGCTGTAATAGGAACGCTTTTAATAAGCTTTAAATCTCCTGATTCGACTAATTCATTAAATAATTCTACAATATGTTTTACTTTAAAACTATATTTTCTTCTTAAATAATAATCAACTTTGAAAGTGTCATAACAACCAGCACAACTGAATACTACAGTTTCTATACCTTTTGATTCGATAACATCTAGATTTTTATTAAGTATATTTTCAAATGTGTCCTTATCACCAATGCGTAATATAGGACTTCCACAACAAAATTCATCGTCTTGTAATACATTGAACGGTACTTTTGCTTCGTTCATAATTCGTGCTGCTGCTATTGCTATTTCTTTTCTTCTATAAGAAGAAGTGCATCCGACAAAATACAAGATTTTCGCGTTTGGACTGAGATTTATGTCATCCGGTATCCAATCTGTTCTTTTTTCGTGTGGTTCATTGTATGGATTGTTTACTCTTTTGACTGCTTCTGTATATGCTTGCTGTTGAGGCATAGGACCACAACCTTCATCTACTAATTTCTCCCTCAACTTCATAATAATCTCTAATGGCTCTAATACATTCATGTATTTGCAAGCTACAGCACAATTACCACATTCAGTGCATTTATATACAATATCGCGAAGTTCTTCAGTTGGTCCAATTCTTCCCATCTCATAAGCGAGAGCAAGAATTATTTTACCCCCACCACTATAGGGGTGAAAATTATAGATATCTATCGCCGGACAAGCTGAAGCGTATTTTTGACTTTTAATTTGGACTTGTGGAATCCATTTACAAACAGAACAACGCACACAGCGTTTAATCATTTTTTGATATTTTTCTTCTTCCATATTACTGTTTGAGATTTTTAATTATTTGTATAATTAGAATCTAATCATCGAAACATAAAACTCCTGGATTTAATACATGGTTAGGGTCGAAAATTTCTTTTACTTTTTTTAGTGTTTCAATACTTACGATACTATGATGATAAAACACATCCTTTGCCCATAATCCATAAGGTCTGCTGAAAAAAGCTCCGTTATCTAATAATTGAGTAATAATCTCCATAATTTTCTTTTTTACAGTACTATGTTCTTTAATTTCTTTCGGATCATGATAAATGTCAAATTCTAAATGATAGGATGTCCCTTGATTTATTGGTTGTATATAAATCCCAAAATCTTTATTAATGCTCGGTTCGATTAAAGAAATAAACTTCGGTATTTTTTCATAAGTAGTTAAAAAGAAAATATCCTGAAAAGCACCTGTTAAT
>JBHLLM010000071.1:0-10490 GCA_048885575.1 Candidatus Hermodarchaeota archaeon | reverse complement strand
GGTCCATTTATAGCAACTCTTATGTTTATCTATCCTCCAATTTCAGTAACAAGACCCTTTCTCGAATGGATGATGCTCTTTGCTGCGTTTATTTGGCTAATCCCTACAGCGTATCTAATACTAAAAAGTTTTCAATCAGGTGAAGCTGATAAATCATAAATAGAAATTACGAAGTATAATCTAGATAAATATAATTTAAATTACAAAAAAAGAAAAAAAATAATTTATTTGTATTTTTGAATCTTAACGATATTGTAAATATTTTCGATTGTGGTTAGGCATGTAATCACAATAACCACCGCTAATATCCCTCTATACAATCCATATGCCTCAATTGGAATCCCAACATGTATCCACGGTTCTGAAAACCATGGAAAAATTTCGGGTTGATTCATTAAAATACCTAATAGAGGAATAACTGATAACTTAAGTGGGATTAATATTACATGCAATCCCTGATGAGTGCTCGGTCTTCTATTACCAAGAATTCCTCGAGAGATATCTATGGAACCTTCAAGCATCGTAAGTAATCCAAAAATTCTTAAAATCGTGATGAAATCTGGAAGAAGCATATAGGTAGGGAACGGCTGGGTTAAAAGCACAATTCCAAATATTAACGCGATTCCGCCCCCAACTATAGTCTCCCCCGGTTTAATGAAAGGTTTTAAAGGTTTTCTTGCTGGAGTAGTAACTCCTTCCTCAATATCCCTTTCCCTTAATTCTTTCATTAATTGCTGCTCTTTCTTGGATTTGAAATCCTCGGGGAAGTATCCTTCCATAGATAGAGCTACAAATATAACCGTGACGATTACAAAAGAAATGAGTAGTCCCGATTGGATTCCAGAAAATAAACCTCCAATTAACGATTCAAAAGTACCATTTCCCGTGAAAAAACTCACTATTAACCCAATGACAACTAAGGTTACAATGACAGCAAAAACAGCACCAAGTGCCTTAGTGTAATAGGGCCAGAGTTCTTTTGTAATGTAGTACTTAGGTTCACCTCGCCGTTTATATTCTCTAGCGATATTTTGCGGAGTACCCATGTGTTCAATTGCGAGCCTAACTGAATTTTCATTTGGTTGACCCGTTTCTGATAATTCTGCTGCTTTACTCCATATATGCTCTTCCAGATCAGCTAAAATTTCTTTATGATCTTTCTTGTCTTTTAACCACTCAGGAAGTCTTTTCTCAACTTCTTTTAAGAATTCACTGACCGAATATTTCATACTTTGTTCGTTCATTTTTTCAAACCTCTTTCATCTAATTCTTTTTCGATATAATGCCCGCACACATCGCAATATTTAGCTTCTAAATTTTGGAGATCAATTTTATTGGCACATGCCGGACAATATATAAACTTGTTCTCTTTTAAATGGACACTAACATCGAATAATGGTGCGATTGCTTCAGTAAGTTTCGAAAAAAATCCTGACAGATAATTGTATATTTTCGTACCTTCATTAGTAATGTAGTAAAATTTCCTCTTCCTTCCTTCTTTTTCTCTTTCAGATTTTATTATTCTATCATCTTCAAGCTTCCTCAAGATTGGATAAAGAGTGCCTTCTTCGATAATTAACATTTCATTTGTTTGTTCCAATAGTTCTTTTGAGATTTGATATCCGTGTACACCATTTTTACCGTATTGACTGATAATAGCTAATATACTCAGTGTTGAGATGCCTCGGTTTATTTCAGACTCAAATTTGGAAGCATATTCTTGGAATTCAGTGTCCATTCCTTTTACTTTTTTAATCAATTTTTGTGGCACCTTTTTTTAAAATAGTATTTATTTTATAGTGTCTTATGAATAGTATATCAAACACAGTATATAAATCTTAGTATTTTTATAATTTTTAAAATAAAAATTTATTACTCACCATGTTTTCTAACGAATTAGAATGACGATGGATTTATCTAAGAATCTAAGAACTAAACTTGAGAATTTTACATTCTTTTTAAGAGGTAAAAAGGTAGTAATCGCATTTTCTGGAGGCGTTGATAGTAGTCTTTTGGCATTTCTTTCAAATAAATACGCTAAAGAAACATTACTTGTAACTGAAAAATCAATCCTCTATCCTGACGATGAGATTCGATTAACTAGTGAATTTGCAAAAAATCATAATATTAATCATTTAATAATAGAGCGTAATCCCTTAGAGGATGAAAATTTTCGCATTAATCCTAAAAATCGGTGCTATATTTGTAAAACAGGTTTGTATGAAGACATTATTAAAATTAAAGAAGAAAAGAACTTTGATATAATCTTAGATGGTTCAAATCTCGATGATTTATCCGATTATAGACCAGGTATACAAGCTCTGAAAGAATTAAACATCGCTACTCCTTATATAGCCTTCAAGATTAGTAAACAAGAGATACGAGAGATCTGTAAATATTTTAATTTAGAAGTGCAATCAAAGCCTTCAATGGCGTGTTTTTCGTCCCGTATTCCATATGGTCAGGAAATCAACGAGGAAAAATTAGATATGATAAGAGAAGCTGAAAGTTTCTTAAGAGAAACCTTCAATCTAGAACAATTACGAGTAAGGCTTCACGAGGGAAAATTAGGACGAATTGAACTAATGCCTAAAGATATTATGAAAATTTTGAATGATGATAATATTGAGAAAATTAGGACCAAGTTCAAACAACTAGGATTCTGCTACATAACTATTGATTTAGAAGGCTTTAGGTCCGGATCATTAAATGAAATCTTAATCCTTGATGAAGAAAATAGATAATAAAAATGTTTCCAATATTATTTTTTGAATAAATTTACTGTTAAACTATTAATTGATTACAACTAAAATTCTTTCTAATTTCTAGATCTTGTTATAATATCAATTCTAATCCATCATAAGCGGCAATTGTTTGTGGAAAAATCTCTTTTGCCTTTTTAACGGTTCTTTCTCGTTCTTCCATCGATAGAAAAATACTAGCGTCAAAATGAGTAAGAATCAACTGCTGAACATTAGAGTTTTTTGCTACCAGAGCAACTTCCTCGGGTTTAAGATGAGGCCAACCCCATTTTTCTTGTCCAGGTTTATATGAACATTCGCTAATTAATAAATCAGCATTTTCTGACAATGAATACAAGTTATCACACACGCCTGTATCGGTACAATAGGAAATTATTCTATTTTCTATATTAATTTTAAAACCAACACAAACATCTGAATGAATAAGCTTTTTACTTGTAAAATTTAATGGATTATTATGTTTTCCTTCCTGGAAATCATAGATTTCAATCTTACTGGGTAAATCGGATAAAGCTGTGGTGAATGGATGTTTTAAAAGAGTGTTTAAAGCATTTTTAGTTCCTTTATATCCATAAATTTTAACTTCTTGTTTGAATCTGAACTTACTTAAAATATGTAATCCAATAATGTGATCAAGATGCGTATGACTAAGAAATATAATTATAGGCTTAATTTCTTGAATATAATTATCTAATTTATATATTCCATCTCCAGCATCGAAGACAATGTAATAATTATCCGAATCGATTAAAGTACAAGTAGTATTACTGAATGTGGAATACCAACCATTTGTACCTAAAAATTTGACTAACAAAATCAAACACTACTCAATTTTTAAACTATTTTTTTTAACATATTCAGTTATTTTTTGCTTCTTTTTCAAAGCTTCGGAAGCAGCTTTTTCAATCTTCATATCCATTTCTTGAATCATTTTGGGAGTTTCTTCCATTATTTCTTGTTTAATTTTAGTGTAAGCAGATTCTCTAAATTGGGGGAGAATTGACTTTTTTTCTTCCCCTTCGAAAATCATGTTTACTTGATTAGAATCGTCTACATAACCGATTTCTGCGCATTTTATATTTAGCACAGCCAAATCGTTTATAATTTGTTCTTTTATGCTTTCTGAGCAATAAATTAGGAGCGCGTCAAGAGAGACTCCTAGATAATCGACTCCAACTTGTTTTAGTAAATCTAGTACTTTTTGATTAACAAGCTTTCGAACATCTTGTTCGTAGATTGTTACCCCAGATTTAGCTTCATAATTGATTTCGTATAAGTCTCCTCGAAGACCACCGTTTGTTACGTCACACATCGCCCTGATGTCTTTAAGATAATCCTTACTCAATATCATTTTACATGCTTCGAGGAACTTAATGTTCATTGTTTCGCTAACAACATCGTGGTTTCCTGAATATATCGCAGTAGTAGTAATCGTTCCACCACCGGCTCCTTCAGTCATCAGTATTTTATCTCCGACACGAATATTCCGTCTCGCTAATAAATTGCCTTGAACAATTCCAACGGCACTTATTCCTCCCACAAGTCTATCGCCTATAACCATATCTCCTCCGATTCTCAATGTGGAACCTGCAGTGATTGGAACTCCAGATAATTCTGCAATTGTAGACACTCCTGCCATAAAGTCAAACAATTTCCCTACATCTGCATCGTCCGCCAAATGGACATCAATCATAATGGAAATGGGCTCTGCTCCTTTGACGTAGAGGTCTCGTAATGCAGCTCTCGATACGCTTCACGCAAACCAATTGCATGAAATTACGTGAAAACCGCATACGAAGGGAAAGTCACTTAGGCGACTATGAATTCCTTCCATTTTAGATACAATTAGTAAATCGTCTCCTGCGTCAAACCCTTCAATGTCAGAGACTCTCACAGCTCCAGCGTCGTCCAGAGAAGAAGGAGACAAAAAGGGCTGTTTATTAGTTTCTGATAATTCTCCTATTAATTTATGGACGAGAAAATCCCCTACGCCTCGACATCCTACACCCTGCTTCCCCACAGTAACATTTGCCTCATTTATTCCTAATAATTCTTTAATAAATGGTTCTGAGACATTCGATAGGTCACTATTCTTACATTCTAATAGAACAGCACTAGCAAATGTATGTGCTAGCTCTGTATCAATATTCTTAAAATCGATGTATTCTTGGACTAATCTTTTAAGAATCACTTCGTCAGTCTTATTTTGTTTTAACAATCTCCTCGTTAATCCTTCTAAATCACTCAAAACTCGACACCTATTAAATACTTTTAAAATTAGATTGAAATTAAATTTGAGATTTTATTTTTAAGAATGATAGCACTAAATAGTAAAAAAAACTTTGCTCTTAAAGCTGCCTAAATCCGATTACAAATAACAATATAAAATAACTTCTTTCATAATTATTTGTCTTACAATAATGATACAAAAATAGATCCATCATTTTTCTGCTTTTAAGAAGAAAAACTATATAAATAACAAAATACAAATAAAGATAAACCGAAATATTAAAGTTTAAAGTTTTGGTTTCAAATTTACTTATATCAAGATCAATTATCGTTCTTTTAGGAGAAATTCTTTGATTAATTAACTAAAACTAAAAGGTTTAAATAAGTAGAATCTTTATTTTTAATTGGTAAACAAAAATTTTAGTTAAAAAAATGCCATTCCAACCGCATCACCCTAGACCTCCAGGACCCTTTAGACATCCTAAAGATCGTATAATAAATCAAAAAATAGGATCTCGATACACAAGATATCTAACAGAGTGCGAACGAGGAGAGGAAGTTACAATATTAAGTGTAAATGCCGGTTATAGAGCAAAGACACGCCTTGCTAATTTAGGGATTGTACCAGGAGTAAAGGTAAAAAAAATAAAAAATGCACCTTTTCAAGGACCAATAGAAATAAAAGTTAAAGGCTCATCCTTAGTCCTTGGGAGAGGTTTAGCATCTAAAATAATAGTTAGTCTTAGCAATTCTTTTACTTAATTATAGCGTTATAAGATTAAATTGGATTAATTTTATAAAAATATCTTAAGAGGAATTCATTATACATGATGGAAAGTTTTAAAATATGAGAGGTCACATTCCAAAAAATAATATGAAAAACGAAGGAAATAAAAAAAATACAATTAATATCGCCTTAGCAGGAAATCCAAACGTAGGAAAATCAGTTATTTTTAACCAACTTACGGGATTAAGCCAAACTATAGGAAATTGGCCAGGTAAAACGGTTGAAAAAATGGAAGGTTATCTTGATTTTTTAGGATATCATTTTAATATCGTTGATTTACCAGGTATTTATTCGCTCTCTACCTATTCACTTGAGGAAATAATAAGTAGAGAATATATAGTTTCTGATGATGTTGATGTTATTATAAATGTTATTGATGCCACAAATTTAGAACGAAACCTATTTTTAACTTTTCAATTATTAGAATTAAAAGTTCCATTAATTATTGCCATTAACCAAATGGATATTGTAAGAAAAAGGAATATGGAAATTGATTTTAATGCACTGGAGAATGTTTTTAAATTGCCTATACTCCCTTTAGTTGCGGTACATGGTACTGGTGTTCATCAATTATTAGAAGAAGCTATTGAAATGGTCGTTTATCAGCATTCTCACCCTCATTACAACAAAAAAACAAGAAAAGAGCATAAACATCATTCACATAGCTATTATCGAACAGAACATATCCACAATAAGGTAAAAGTAAATAGCAAAGTGAAATATAATTTTAAATTTCCTGATTTATCTAAATTACTTTCATTTGAGAAAGAAATTGAGTTGTGTATTGGTAAATTAATTATGGAGATTAAAAATAATCAACTACCTCTCGCTTTAATTAAATACACACCAAGGTTCTTAGCAATAAAGTTATTGGAAAATGATGAAGAAATCCGAAATAATTTTAAAAATGATGAAATTATAAAAAATGCAGATGAGTTTCGAAATCAACTAGAAGAAATTCACGGAGAAGATATACACACAATAATATCGTCAGAAATTTACATTAAAATTCATGACATAATCGAAAAAGTTTTATTAATAAAACCATATAAAGGAAAAAAAAAAATCAGAATCGCCGATGTATTCGATCATCTTACAACTCATTCAATCTTAGGTTTTCTTATTTTAGGCGTTGTTTTATTTGGAATTTATTTATTCACTATTACACTAGGAGATTTCTTTGCAGGACTATTAGACGATGCTTTCACATTCTTAAGTGACCTTATATACACATCTTTCAGCGAAAATAATGTATGGGTTAAAACTTTTTGGGATGGAGGTGTTGGAGGAATTTTTGGAGCTATTGGAGGCGTTTTAGTCTATGTAATACCTTTCTTTTTTGTGATAGAAATTCTACAGGATTCGGGTTATTTGCCAAGAGCAGCGTTTATGATGGATATAATTATGCATTCCCTTGGTGTCCATGGGAAAACGATTATTCCAATGATTTTAGGATTTGGGTGTAATGTTCCTGCCTGTACTGGTTGTAGGATAATGGAAACCCAGAGAGAGAAAAAAATCTCTATAGCTCTTACTTCCCTTGTACCTTGTGCTGCAACAATGACTGTCGTATTTGGTTTGGTAGGGCGAAATTTAGGATTTTTTTGGATACTTATATTATTTCTGATAAATTTCTCAGTAATTTTCATAGTTGGTAGACTGCTGAATAAAACATTACCGGGACAATGTACAGAACTTATTATGGAAATGCACGAATATCGAGTACCTAATTATAAAGTCATTTTTAAACAGACATGGATTCGAACTAAAGAATTTGTATATAAAGCTATGCCTATAATGGTAATCCTTGGAATTATCTTAGAAATTTTATTGATATTTAATGCTTTAGAGCCAATAAATATTGTTTTGACTCCCGTTACAGTCTTTTGGTTGGGTTTGCCTCCTATAACCGGTGTATTTTTAATATACGGAATTTTGAGGAAGGAATTGACCTTAGTCCTCTTATCAATTTTAGCTAATTCCTTGAATGAAAGACTTATAGATTTATTAAGTCCAATCCAGATGATAGTTTTTAGTCTAGTGACGATGCTATATGTGCCTTGTTTCGCTACTATTATCATTATTGCCAAACAAACGAATTGGAAGTATGCGGCACAGATCTCGCTTTTGGAAATAGGCTTAGCACTGTTGATTGGTGGATTAATAAATTTTGGATTTCTAGTGTTTACCAGCTTTTGAAATGGCTATTATCAAATTCTTAATTATAATATATTTAAATTATTGTAAAAATTCCTATTCATAGGTCTAAATTTATAAATTTCTTCATTTAAAATGGTAAAAATTAGAATTACAACACCATGTAGAATCCATCTATCATTAATCGATGAAAATGGATATACCGGTAGAGTCGATGGTGGATTTGGTCTAATGTTAGACCGACCAAATGTTGTTTTTGAAGCAACAAATCATGCAGAAGAATTTAAGATTGAAGCTCATAAGTATTATCGTGAATCTATCGAAGTAATTAACGAGCAAGCATCAAAAATATTCAAAGCATTCAATATAAGTAATAAAAATTTCCATTTTAACCTCAAAAGATATTTTCCAAGTCATGTAGGGTTAGGTTCTAAGACGCAATTGTCATTGGCTATTGCCGTAGCTATCACAAAGTTGAAAAACATTGATGATATCTCTTTAAAAGAGCTAACAAGACTTGTAAATAGGGGTGGAACATCAGGAATTGGGTGGAGGGGTTTTGAAAAAGGTGGCTTTATTGTTGATGCAGGACACGAATTTGGGAAAGGAAAAGAGAAAGAAACGTTCTTACCTTCCTCAGCATCAAAAGATGCTAATCCTGCGCTTACTATTTTAAGATATCCAATTCCAGAGCATTGGAGATTTGTCTTAGTCATACCTAATGTAAAGAAGGGCGCTTATGGTGATGAAGAAATTAGTATTTTTCAAAGTCATGCTCCAATCCCAAAGGAAGAGGTTAATGAAGTTTCGCATCAAATTCTGATGAAAATTGTACCAGGAATTATTAAAAATGATTTAAAGTGTTTTGGAGAAGGTTTAAAAAGAATACAGAATATAGGTTTCAAAAAAATTGAAATTTCTCTACAAGATGAAGTAGTAAAGAACACCCTCGCTTTTTTTGAAGGATATGGAGTAAAAGCTTTTGGAATGTCTTCTTTTGGACCCAGTGCAATAGGGATTGTAGAATCTGATGATGAAGCAAACAATCTTTTAAAAGATGTTCAATTGTATCTTAATGGAAACGGAGCTCACATCTATTTATGCAAACCTAATAATAATGGAGCAAAAATTGAATTTGTAGATGAGAATTAATGTCAAATGGAAAAGAAAACTCTTATTTTACTTCTGATATAAATGATAGAGAACGAGCATGTTTTGAAATTGGTATCAAATTAGGAGCGCTCTATCATATATTATGTGGCTTGCCGATTTCATCGAATCCTCGAGTTATAGAGTCAATTGAAAAAGGTATTGAAGCATCAATCTCTTGCCAACCATATGTAAAATCTGTCAAGATTAATATCAACAAGGATAAAATTCAAGGGAATAAAGCAACTGAGTTTGAATATGATGAATTATCTGGAATATTAATTAACGCAACAGTTGTTCTTGAATTTAATTTGGTCGAGATAATTGCAAAAGTAAAGTGGATTGAAGAACTTAAATATCCGTTGATGTTTGTTGAAAAAATAAGAATTAAAAGCTAGGATTCTAATCCTTTTACATAGTCTTGAATGTGCTCAATTACTTTTAAAGCACTCAAATTTTTTCCAAATCTTTTTATTTCGCTAATATTTTCGTCAATTTTGTTTTTTATTTTTTTAATAAAAGCTTCTTCTTTTTTTATCATAGCTACATTTAATTTAGTAGCAAGCACAATAGTTTCTAAAGCTAAGTTCTCCGCTCTATTATACACTTTGAAAGATTCTCTGAATTTCTGGTAGCAAATTACAGTTAAATCTATTTCCATTAACTTAAATTTACCAAAATCATCCTCTCTGAAGATATGATTTATGTTCGTAGCTATACATGCTATAATAGCCCAGGATTGTTTTAAATAAGGAAGGTTAATAGATTCTGCGATTGTAATTCTTTTAGCAAAATCCTTATACTCACTATTGAAATTAAGATTATAATAATTATATTCCTTTTCTGATAAAGCTCCATCACTTTTAGACAAGTTAGAACCTTTTAAAGACGCTAACGCATAGAGATACACATCATCAATTAAATTTACAACTAGAAACTTACTGTTTTCTATGTTTTTATAGGTTGTTGTATTTGGGTATGGCCAAATTTTCATAATTTTCTTTTCGACCAACCTAACACCCATACTGGAAGTATTTGGAACAATTAGGTTTTTATCCATTGAAAATGTGGTAGCTAAGATTTCATACAAATAATTTTTTTTAAAACCTAAAGATGCAAGATCTATTTGAGAATTCGAAGACATTAGATTTTATTATATCAATTTTCAATAGTATAAGTAAGAATATATCCAAGTTCTTTAATACTTTATAATTAATTAAAAATTAACAAAAATAAAAAGAAGTATTGAACTTTTATTATTAGAAAATTAAATAGAACTTGATTTCTGTTGTATCGGGTAATTGGTATAGATCCAGGATCTAAATCTTGGGATTTTTTTGGATTAGAAAATAAGGAAGTTATATTAGATACTTCTATTCCTTCAATTGAATTAATAGAAGAACCAA
>JBHLLM010000070.1:0-10500 GCA_048885575.1 Candidatus Hermodarchaeota archaeon | reverse complement strand
CCATTGCAAGCTCACATTAGCAAGTTACAAGAAGAATCAGCTTATAAAGATAAAAGAATTCAAGAATTAAAAGAACCTAAGGCGGTAATGCCATCAAGTTTAGCTCAAGGTATTACTTCCCAAACTCCAACTCTAGGAAGTACTTCTTCTTTTGGCACCTCACCATCTTCTTCTCCATCAACAGCACCTACTCCTAGTATAAGCGGAGGTATTGGATCGGGGAGAAGAATTTGTCCTAATTGTGGCGCTACAGGATTTGCGATTAAAGAAGTTGAGGATAAATCAAAAATTCTGAGTTACATCCCCAAACCCCAGTACGCAAAGAAGAGTGTTTGTACAAAATGCGGTTTTGAATTTTAAATCATTTTTCTTTTTCAACTTTTTAAATAAGTCTCTATAACACTCTAATCACTTTTTTACAGATTTAATTTATTTTTATCTAATATTTCATATCAATCTGAATTATTAGGAAAATTATTTATAGTATAATTTTAATTAATATTGCAAACTTTAATATGGAAAAGTTAAGGGTATTATAGAGTAAATATGTCAGAATTTCATGAAGATTTATTAGCAGCTCCAATCAATATAAAAAGAGTAATTAAGATCATTCTTACAGCAGTTATATTAATTGGAGCGTTTGCTTTTTCAACCTTTTTCTTTAGTTTGCTTTGGGAAAGCCAAAGACCCCCTCCAAGTGACCGATTGTCTGAAGCAGAAGATGAGGATGTTATATTAGTACTTCCTCCGTTCCCTTATAATTTAACTGATTTTCAAGATTTATTTTCAGACCTAAATCTAACCCAAGACCAAATGAGCGACCTTTTAGACGCCTTACAAGACATGTTTGATGGTAATGTAGACGATTTAGATTTAAGTAATTATTCACTAGCTTTAGCGGCTCTTATGGGTTCTGAGATTGAGGTCTTTAGAGTATATGATTATGACGATATTAATGAAATGCGAACCAAGTTATGGAAATACGAATGTTTTGATGAATATACTGGCGACGGATGGCACTCATCTTCCGCCAAACAAATTTTTGATTTTTACTCTTATATTGATTATTCAAATTATCATTCTGATAAAGATTTACTTTCTTTAAAAATGCTCCTTACGCCAACTGCGGGTTTAAACTCAATGGTCATCCCATCATTGTTCCCTAATCCTTATATTATGGAAGGAAGCGTTTTTACCAATCCAAATTATATGACTGGCCCTCCTGATTTATATAAGGATGATTTTAATTGTACTACATTGGATATAGATTTTGATCCTTCCACTCAAGGAAATGTAAACATGACTTACGAATTATTCGGTTTAGATTTACCAACTGGTGCTGAAATCGACGCAATGGCTATAGAACCAGTTTATACAGATCCAATACTTCAAAATGAATATTTGCAACTAAAAGGGGATACAATTGAAGTTTATATTAGCAATAACGACGATTTTGCTTTTTATGTTAATGAATTAAACAAAACTATTACTAATACTGATAATTCGTTTATTGTCGCTGACAAAATTAGGAATTATCTTCAGTATAATTTCACAAGAATTACAGATCCTACCCAATATAATCCCGCTCCACAAGGATACGATCAAGTTGAGTGGTTTTGTGAACAAGGTATTGGATATTGGGCTGACTTTACTTCAGCTTTTTGCGCATTTGCTCGTGTTTTCGGTGTTCCAAGTCGTTTTGTAAATGGATTCAACAGCTTTACCATCCAAGAAATTTTTGATACCACAGAGTGGAAGAATAGTTTTGCCATAAAATATAAACATATGTATACTTGGGCAGAGATATATGTTCCCACAGATACATTTGGAAATGGTGAATGGATACAAATGGATGTTTATTACGATAGTTATGGAGGAAATCCTCCAACTTTAGCCAATTATTCTTTAGTTTTAAATTCTAACTTCACTGCAGGATACAGAGGTAATGTGGCAAATCTTACCGCGACTTTAACACTTGATGGTAATCCTGTTGAAGGTAGGTCTATAACCTTCTTCGATTTAACATCTTATCAAACCCTTGGCCAAGTTGACACCAATATTACTGGTCAAGCTTCTCTTTTGATCGATATTGATGATTCTCAGGTTGTTGGACCACATTACATTTTTGCCCAATTCAACCCTAATGTTAACGATACTACTGTTTATTCTGTTTATGGTGATATTGAAGTTATTCTTCAGAGTATTAACCCCCAGGAAGTAAATGTTTCAATAGATCCAATGACAAATATCCAAGGATATGTTTATGACCCCGTTGCAAACACAAATGTAGGTGGAACAACCTTGGAGGTGACGCTACTTCAAAAGGGTTCTGATATTAGAGTTGGTACTCCTCCATTTGATTTGACTTATTTTAACGCTGATCTTAATGGTAATTTTGATATTTCTATTAATGTTGATCCTTCTGTGCCTGTAGGACAATACGATTTGAGAGTGGATACAAATGGAAGTTGGTATTTTTCTCCATACGCTGTTGGTTTTGTTAACGATTCAAGCAGTAGAATGGATTTTAATGTTACTAAAGGAATTGTTAAATATGTATGGTTTTATATTAATGATATTCCCTCTTTCATCCCAGATTTTCCTGTTGTGAATAGATATGACGATATCATCTTAAAAGCTAAAGTTGTAAATGAAACTTATTATCCTCTTCCAAACCAAAATGTTCAATTTTTCGATTATCAGAGTGGTATTCAATTAGGCACGAACACTACAAATATTAATGGGATAGCAACATATAGATATACTGTAAATAATCTAATGACATCAGGACCTAATTTAATATATGCTAAGATAGGAATAGAGGAAAATCATTCCTATTTTATCTTAAATGAAGAACCGATAATCAATATTTTTTCAGGACCAATACCTCGAGTAATTAATCGTACAGCTGTTGGGGCAACTAATACTCTTTTCAATATAGAAGGAGAACTTCTGGATGACACTACTGGTAGACCAATTAGGAATTCAAGGGTGGATTTAAGACTTTTAAGAGGTAGTTTGGACTATTCTCCTTATCTAATACCAAGTAGCATGATTTGGACAGACTTTAACGGATATTTTAATATATGGTTTGAAGTTGCATCAAACATTCCAATTGGAAATTACTCGCTGAGACTTGATTTTAATGGTACAATAGATCGTAGTTTTCATCCTGTTTTCCCTGCTTTTTTTACCCTAAATTATATTAATACTTCCTCTTGGTTTATGGATGAATTATCAGTAAAAACTCCAACTACATTAACATTCAATTTCTGGATAGATGGTACTCCCTCCAACGATTATAACCAGCCTGTAATTAATAGGAATGGATTTGTGAATTTAAGCATATATCTTGAATCTGGTGGAATTCCTATTGGTGACGGAGAGTGGGTTGATTTTTACGATGTAACTCAAGACATTCCAATAGGTTCAACTCAAACAATAAATGGATCTACGAGTATTCTTTATTATACCGACTTTATTACAATTGCAGGACCTCACCAAGTTTATGCTAGGTGGGGATCCAATTATAATTATTCCTATTTTATTCTTAATGCACCAATAACGTTAAATCTTGAAAGCGGACCCACTCCTAATATAATTGCGCGAAGTGGTTCAACTAATAGAAATTTTAATCTGTATGGTCATATAAGTGACTCTACTAACGGTTTACCAATAAAATACGCAAGAATTTTTGTATATATGTATGACCAGTTTTCTGCAGATTATACAGGATATCTCTCTTTAGAGAGCGGATTGTTACGTTTAAACGAAAGTGGAGAATTTGATTTAACTTACTCAGTTATTAGCTCGACTCCTGAGAAAAATTATACAATAAGAGTCGCATTCGATGGAATATTTATGTACTCTTGGCCTTTTATACTGAATAACGAATATAATTTTTATCTCGGTGGCTTTAGTAACTTTACCTCCGTTGATAATGGAATTTTGGACCTTCAAGTATATGATCCTGATAACCTCAATATTTTATTATCCGTAGAAGGCAAACCTACCGTTCCCTTTTATGATCCTGGATATCCCCCAGAAACATATAATTTTGGTGAAACTATCCATATCCAAGTGCAACTAATTCATCCTGAACCGTTCGATTCTAGAACTGTTTACCTATATGATGATTATACTAATAGTCTTATTGATTCACACACCTTTTCAAGTGGTTCAACTGGTTTCATTCAATTTAATCTATCTACAAACAATTTTCATGCCGGTTTGCTCAGGTTTCGAGTGAATTATCATATATTTAGTACCTTCAACACTACATATGTTGTTATTAATGAAACTATAAGCATTTCTATCAATGTCGATAGAAATGTAGTACAAAGGAACTTTCATCAGTTTAATGTTGATGGAGTGCTTCAGCAGAATGGAACAAATTTAAATGGATTAATAATTGGCTTAATCTTATTGGATGACTCTTTTGTAGATGTTTCTGGGTATTTAAACATAAATGGTCCTCAATTTAGAACCGTCTATAATGGAAATTATTTGTATGACAATAATGGTATATTTGTAAGTTGTCCTCAAGGCAGTTATCACATCCTAATTTATTTTACGGGGAGTCTTAATGATTTTGGAATTTCTTTACCAAATTTTATGGAAACGGCAATAAGTATGATTATTCCAATCAATATTACGGCGGGTATTAATATAAATGGAAACTACGATACTAGAGTTGTTAAAGATCAATTTTATTTTGGGGACGATCTATATGTCTATGGATTCTTAAATTGGGATAATCTAACTGCTATGGCATTTATGGAGGTAAATGTTACCATCAGAGATAGTATAGGAAATGTGTTAGACACTGCCATAGGTTTTACCGATATTAGTGGTTTCTTTAATATCACTTTACTTGTTGGCAGCTGGCCTGATAACGCCGAAGTTTGGGTTACCTTCGACCCTGAAGATAATTTCAGTGCTCCTGATTATTATTATGTAGAATTTTTTGAAATAGAATTATTTAGGGAGCCATGATTTAAAAAATTATAGTGATAGGAATGATAATGATGAGAATAGTAAATCTTCTAAAACCTATTAAAAAAAAAGGCTACACAATTCTCATGTTAATTTGTATTTTAATTATTTTTCCTAATATGTTAAATCATCTTATGCTAAATTATCAGATTAGTCACAACAAAGATCAAAATATAAAAAGTTCAGGTATTTGGGCAACATTAGATTTAACAAATCCTATTGGTATCAATAATACGCGTTTTACTCATGATGATCCAATAACTATACAAGGAAGGCTTTTTAATAGGATTCCTCCGGGCGGAGAAGGAAAATCGGGCTATACAGTTGCTATAGAAGTCGATGATATCATTTACTCTAGTTTTAGCGGTGTTACAGATTTGAATGGTTATTTCCAAATAGATTATATTGTCAATCCTTCTCTTGATATATACTCATCACATAAAATTGAAGCAACTGTGATTGATCCTACTCCTGATAATGTTGAATATCGTACCCATTATATAATATATGTAAATACTACTTCTTATTTTGATGTTAATGATCCTTCCTCCGCAAAACTAATAGGAGAATTTATAGATTTTGACTCTAATGGTTATTTGAAGTATTACGATGATACAGGAATCCCATTCACTCTAATTAATTATTATTGGTACGATGGTCCTGTTATTATTGATAGCAATTTTGTCTCTACAGATGGATTTGGTTTAATTCAACCGATATTTATTCCCGATTTTGGAATCACTAATTTAGAATTACTACTTACATTTTTCTCGCCTCCAGATGTTGGATATTCTGAAAGATTATTAACAGAACCAAAACTTTTTTCTAACATTTCGTGCATTTGGAATCTTCCCTCAACAATTAGGGCTTCGAGTGATTTACAAATAGCCGGGCGAGTGATCTCTAGAAATGATCCATCTCTTGTTATTAACAACAGATTTATAGACATATTTTATAATGGCTCTTTTCTCGCTTCCGTGCTTACAGATCCAAACGGGGATTTCTCTTATGTACATGCGCTTCCTCAGTGGACAGGACAAACGGTTATTTCTATTAGATTACAAAATAGTATAGGTAAGAACATCGAAACTCGATGTTTCGTCACCATTCAACAAGCATCAACATCACCTAACCCAGGCACTCAAGTTCCTCCATTCCTACTTTTCTTTTCAATTTTTCTTCCAATATTAGGAGTTGTTATTGGAGGTTTAGCGTTTTATGGTTATCGCTATTACAAGAAACAAGATAAATTATCAAAAGTAGTGAATCTACCTCTTGAAAGTAAAATAATGAATCTTAAAATCCTAAAGGAATCTGATAGGTTAGAAGAATCACTATCCTACCTTTTCAATGCAATTTACATGGATTTAATAGGAGCTAAATTTGGTAGAATTAGAAAAGGTAATGAAACTATAAGAGATTTTGCTATAATATCCGTTAAGAATTTAAAATTAAGTCCAGCCACTATCTATCCATTTATACAAAAAGTGGAGGAAATAATATACGCAAAACCCTTTCAAATTACAGATAAAGAGTTTTACAGTACAATGAATTTATTTTCTCCTATATATTTTGAATTAACTGGTTACAATTTTGAATTGAATTTTTAATAAAATAGAAAAATAATATCAATAACAATAAAGAATAGAAGTAGAAAGAAATTTAAATGTAAAAAAAATTATCTAATAAAAATTAAAAAAAAACAGAAATTGGTTAAGAAAATGGCAAAAAAGAAAAAATCAAGAAAGGAACCAGAACCTGAAGTAGATATAAAGCAAAAATTTGAAAATGTTAAGATTTTAACTGATTCAAATAGAGCAAAGGAAGCTATCGCTTACATCTACCTCATATACAACGATATAATAAACTTTAAATTTAAAAAACCACGATTAGCCTACCAAACTATACGAGAATATGCTATTACATGTGTTAACGATTTAGGTCAAAAGCCTGAAACCATATATCCCTTTATTAAAAAGATTGAAGATATTATATACGGTGGAATAGAACCAACTGGGAAAGAACTAAATTTTACTGTTCAATTATTTTCAAATTTATACAATGATATAACCGGTAAAACATTGCCTTCTGTAAGTTTTTAATAATTTGGTTCCAAATATTGGAAAATATAAAAAAGGGTAAAAAATTTCAAAATGTCAAGTGTTGGAAAATCATCTGGAAGGAATGTATCTTTCTCAAAGGGTTTAATCATAGCTTTTTTCACGATCTTTCTAATCGTCTATGGCGTATTTATTAGTAACTTCATAGAGATTTATGGGGAAACACTTCCTATTTATATAAGCTATTTACCTCTTGTTTGTTATATCGGAGCTATATTTTTAGGTTTTGGCTTTATCATTTTTATTAGAAATGTAACTGTTCAAAAATCGAGGGAAGTGCAATCCCGTAAAAAAGTAAAAGTAGGTTCTGCCTATAAGGAAGCCCTATTCTTAGTAATATTCATATTTTGTTTTATACCCTTATTTGGTCCGATATTTGACCAAGGAGAAAACGATCAAAATTTTTCAGTTTACAACGACGATTGGAATGGAGCAAGTGATTTTAAACGTACTATTGAGAATGATGGTTACGATGTGATGTCGATTCAGTCCAGCTTGAGTGCGACAGAACGGTTGGATAAATCTATTTTGTTAATATTATTGGGCCCTAACCTTTTTTATAATCCAATATTTGAAATACCATACTTTATGGATTTTTTCCGTTTCGATAATACGACAAATACAAAAAATTCGTTGTTTATTTGCCATGATCATGGTAGTACGAGCACTTTACTTTGGGAAATTTACATTGCTAGTATTTTGGACCCTTATCTGCGGGGAACAATTCCAGTTACGATATTCGCGAACGGAATCTTGCGAGATAATGCATCATACGACACTCAACCAGATTTTCCGGTAATTAGATCATTTTCACCACATCCTACAACTAGTGGGATTAGTCAAGTTATTTTATCAGAAGCTTCTTCAGTCGTAGGAGGCCCCTTTATCTCATATTTTGGTTGGGATTTAGTAGGTTCAAGTACAGCCTATGGGTATGTCGATAAAAATGACGACCATATGTATGATTTTGACGATGATTTTGTTGATTTAAGTATTTTAGGTGGAGTTTTACCTGGGTTTCCAGCAAAATGGCCTCTTGGCGGTTATTCTCAAGGTGTCTTTATGGCTAAAGACGCGGTAAATTCAAGAGTTTTTGTTTCAGCTGATGCAAGTTTGTTTAATAATGAACTAATAGCTGAACCCAGTTACGATAATCGCCAATTTGGATTGAACATCATAAATTGGCTGACCTACGGGGAACCCAAACAAGATTGGGTTGTTATTTTTGATGAAGCTCATGTTCGACCAGAATACACGAGGGATATGACCTCCGCTGGAATCTTTGGTTTTATTACTCAATATATAATTCATTTAAGTACGAATCCGATTACAGCTTGGATTTATCCCCTTTTAGCAATTTATTCATTGAAAAAGTACCTACCTAAAAAAGATGAAAAAGAGGAAAAGAAGAAAGCCCAAGAACAAGAAAGAAAAGAAGAAAGAGAAAAATTTAGAACCTCCTCATTTTTTGCAGAAAAAATTGAGTGGTATAGAGATAAAAGCAGATATGGTAAAGCTTTAACTTTGCTCTATAGGAGATTAGAGAGGAAACTAAATGCCCTTTTACGCGGGCGAAAAATTACTACCCAAAATGTATTAGATTTGGTTATCGCTAAGGAACCAAATATTACAAAACTTAAAATCAAAAGAATCACCAAATTTATGGACTCTATAATTGCAATTAAAGAAGGAAAAAGTAAAGTAAAAAACGAACAGGATTTTGAAAATCTTTACTTCGAAATGGAGTGGGTGGTTAATAATATATAAAAAAATATCAAATAAATTAATTTAGAAAAAAATATCTAAAATTAAATATGAAAAAGAATTGAAATAATAAATAAAAAATAGGAGATGTAATGAATAATGGAATCCCCAAATAAGGCAAAATACTACGATAGGGAAGAATTAAATGTAGAACCTATAAGAGAAATAGCACAAGAAGTTCTTTCAGAAGTGAGTCGTGTTATCGTTGGATATGGAGATATTTTACAGCAACTTTTCATAGCATTACTAGTTAACGGGCATGTCCTCCTTGAAGGTGTACCTGGACTAGGAAAAACAGTTATGGCAAAAACTTTCGCAAAAACGCTCGGAATATCTTTTAGAAGAGTTCAGTTTACTCCAGATTTGCTTCCAGCTGATATAACAGGTACTAAAATATTTGATCAAAACGAGGGAGCTTTTGTGCTTCAAAAAGGTCCATTGTTTGCGAATATTGTTTTGGCAGACGAAATTAATAGAAGCGCTCCCAAAACTCAAGCAGCTCTTCTTGAAGCTATGGCTGAAAGGCAAATCACTATTGAAGGAGAAACATTACCACTTGAAAAACCTTTCATGGTTGTCGCAACAGAAAATCCTGTGGAAATGGAAGGGACTTATCCCTTACCAGAAGCACAACTTGATCGATTTATTATGAAACTCTGGTTAGAATATCCAGAAAAAGAAGAAGAAGTGGATATCATGAGGAGACAAATTTCAGGAGACTCTCCGTCAGTGGAGGCAATAACTAGTGGAGAAGAATTACTTGCCGCTCAAAAATTAATGAATATGGTTTACATAGATGATAGAATATTAAAATACATAAGAGATATAATATTAAAAACTCGAAATCACCCTCAGATTGCTCTTGGATGTGGTCCGCGCGCATCACTTGTATTGATGAAGTGTTCTAAAGCAAGAGCAGCGATCTTAGGAAGAGTTTATGTAACACCAGATGATGTAAGAGCATTAGTTGTTCCTGCTTTGAACCATCGAATTTTGCTTAAACCAGAAGCTGAACTTGAAGGTCTTGATGTTAAAACTGTGGTTAAGAATATTATCGAAGATATACCAATCCCTATCTAATTTTTTTTATATAAAAATATAGTTGGAACTTACTAGAATAGAACTAAATAATTTAAAAAAGGAGTAATAAAATGTTAGGAGGAAAAGGAAGAACATTAATATTATTTTCAGTTTTTTTTCTAACAGCTGGATTTGCATTTGAAAATTACTTCTTAATTTATTTTGCGATTCTATTAATATTTAGTACTTTTGTAAGTTTACCTCTTTTCTATTATCAAATGAATATAGAAGAGTTACGCGTCCACAGAGAACTCGAAAAAGAAAAAGTCTTTAAAGATGATTTTGTGCATGTTAAAGTGGTTATTGAGAACACTGGAAAAAATAGCTTTGATTTTCTTGAAATTAGGGATTATTACAATCCCGAACTTTTCCGGTTGGTATTAGGAGAAAATTTCATTTCCACTAGAATTGGCCCCAAAAATCAGATAAAATTCAGTTATGTTTTAGAACCAAAAGTAAGAGGGGAATATCCCTTAGGCCCACTTTCTTTGACTGTTAAAGATAGATTAGGGTTTAATTCGGTTGAAAGAATTGTCCCCGA
>JBHLLM010000069.1:0-10611 GCA_048885575.1 Candidatus Hermodarchaeota archaeon | reverse complement strand
GCGGCATCCAACACTAAGGGCCATAGCCTTACATCGCAGGGTAGCGAGTATGTTGTCACTCCTTCTTGAGATAAGGTAAACCATACGGTCAGATCTATTAATTCTTGGGTATCAAGAGGTTCATACCAAGTATTATAAGTAGCATTTCCATGCCATCGGCTCTTAGAAATGGCTTTAATGGCAGTAACGCCAATGTTTTTTTCACGCGTAATTTCTAGAATTTTCCTATAGTTATTCACGGGACTAGGATGTAAATCTGCTGCTATATAAACGGGGAGCAAAACTGTATCGATATCATTAGATAACTCGAGAGCTTTCTGGAGGACTCTTACATCTTCATGAGCCGTAATGCCAATATTTTTTATTAAACCTGTTTCCTTAGCTTCCAGAAAAGCTTCCATAGCTCCATTTTCTCCTAAAATTTGATCTAACTCCTCCATAGAAGAAACTGCGTGAAACTGATACAAGTCAAAATATGAAGTACCAAGTTTTTCTAAAGATCTATTAAGCTGTCTCCAAGCTCCATTCTTTTTTCTTTTTAGAGTTTTTTCCGAGAGAAAGAATTTATTTCTGAATTTTTCTATCCAAGGATTAAGGCGTATTTCTGCATTACCATATGTAGGAGCAACATCTATCACATTTATTCCATGATCCATTGCAAGTTTCACTGCCTTATCCGCTTCATTTTGATCGACATAACCTAACCCACATCCTCCCATTGTAATAATTGTAATCTTAGCTCGAGTCTTTCCAAAAATACGAGTATCCATTAATCTTACCTTATTTTTCTAATTTTTTATAGATTGTGAAGGATCTAATCTTCATAAATCTTAAGCTTTCTTTGTTTAAATTAATGCATTTAGTTTATTGGTTCTCCAAGACTCCAAACAAAGTTCGCTAGAAAAAACTAAATATGTATTCATACAATATATATTCTTAAGAATAAAAATAGATTGGAGGGTGAAATTATGATTCAAATTAACCAAGAATTTGTAAATGAAAAGAAAATTATCCAAGTTATGGCGAATTTTACAAATATAAAGCCTGAAATAAGAAAACACAACGAAAATGTTACTACATTGTTTGAAAATCAACTGAAAAATGCTATTTGGCAAGCGCATGTGAGAGGAGAAGCACTCTCTCATAATGAATACTATAGTATAGTCAAAGATTTCTGGAAAAAATATTACATATACGAGATTTAATTGGAAATTTTAACCCAAGAGTTTGGAGTCAATATTAAATATTGATCTCCAAGCCGAGCCATAGAACCTCCGTTTTCTCTTAAAAAGGATTTTAAATCTTCTATTCCTCTTTTCAATTTAGTTATGTCGATATTTTTCAAAATCTCTGCAGCATTTAGTATTAAAATCTTTTTACTTAAAAGTTCTTTTTTAATTTCTTCAACTTGCTCGAGATTCGAGAAATCGTACTTCTTAATTGTAAAACTCTGTTTTAATGATGAGAACTCTCGAGAAAATCCCATCGTTTCCTCTGGCGAAGATAATAGATCCGCTTCAACTTTTTTCCAAAACCTGCCCAATGCTATTTTACACCACAATCTTTTAATTTTTAGTTAAACTAGTTTTTAGTACACGATAAAACTCTATTTTCAACTCTATTTAAATGGAAGAAATATCTAGGTGTATCGCTCAAACATATAAATTTGTAATTCAAAGAATTTCTGAAATTTCGAATTACTTATCTTTAATTTGGTTATATAATGGCTACCAAAAGACTTTAAATATTATAATATGCAGATATTATCATCAAGTAAATTCAATAGCTTTCGAACAAAAATTATTTTATGAATGAAGATAAAAATCAATAGGAGAGTAAAAATAATTAAAATTTAAAAAATTTAGATTTTATTAAAAAGATTAAAATTCTACTGTTTGTTCTATATATGATGGTTTTATAGTGTTAAAGGCATTTCTTAAACTTTTTTCGGCATCAGATACTATGTTCTCAATTATCTCCTTCACAGTTTCCACGCGATCAATTAATCCGATACTTTGTCCTAAATATACTGTCCCTTCTTGAACATTTCCTTTGTAAGTCATTTCCAGTTCAGCTAATTCCCTCTCAACTTTGGAAATTGAAGTTTCTCCTGCTTGTTTCTCCTCTTTACTTTCAACTAAGCCATGCGTCTCCGCAAGTTTATTCTTCCATACTCTTGCAGGACCAAAAATTCCAGTTTTTAATTCAGTATCGGAAGTACTAGACTTAACTACAATTTGTTTGTAATTATCATGGAATTCACATTCTTTTGATGAGATAAATCTTGAACCCATCGCAATAGCACCAGCGCCCATAGATAAGGCAGAAGCCAATCCATCACCTGTAGCATACCCTCCAGAAGCTATCACAGGAACTTCCGGTAATCTTTTTCTTATTTCCTGCAAAAGTACAAGTGTGCTTATGTTATCGTAAGATTGATGACCACCTCCTTCTATACCAGTGGCTACAACGCCATCAACTCCACTATCTACTAATTTTTTAGCAAGATAGATTGATGGTGCAACATGGAAATGTTTAATTTGTGAACCACTTTCCTTTAATTTTTCAAAATGTTTGTTATAAATCATTTTTGGTGAACCCGCACTAGTAATCAAATAGACGCATTGTTCTCGTATTTTCGGATTTTCTAAGATGAATTGGGGAAGTTGTCTACAAAGTTTTATAGCATCGGGTTGTAATCTAGCTGTTCTGATATTAAATCCAAAAGGTTTATCGGTGTGCTCTACTACATATTCCATGCTTTTCTTCATTTCATTCAATGTTATTGTCCCATGGAGAGTTACATGACTTAACACACCCAATCCACCCGCTTCTGATACTGCAACAGTTAACTTGGTGGTATAAAATGGCCCCATTGGCGCGCTTAAAATTGGATGCTTAATTCCAAGCATTTTGGTAATATTTGTTTCAATAACCATTTAAATTCACATTTTTTTTGGTTAGATTTTATAGTAAATTTAATCAAATATTCGTTTGTATAAATAATTAATTTATCAAAATTGAAATGTAGTATATAAATGTTTTCCTACACTTGCAATGGGTAAAATTTCTTATGTTTTACCGAATCCTCATTCACTGAATGAGCGTTCATTTATTTTGTGGTGATCTTTATTAATCAACGAAAAATATTATTCAATGAAAATATATTGTTTCAGATTTTAACGAGAGTCTAATAATTAAGTAATAATTATTCGAAATTCGACAATTTTCCTTCTTTTGTTTTGAAATAGTACTCTTAAAAAAATAAGTATTTTAAGAATTAGGAACTTAATTCTCATAAAAAATAAAATAAAATTTGATTTAAAATGAGTGAAGATAAAGTTATTGTTGCAAATAGAGGAATTGTTCGCGCTGACTTTAGTTTTTGGGTCGGACGTTATTTAGATAAGTTTTATGACAATTTAGAAAATAAAAAAGTCATAGGTAATAAATGTTTAAAGTGTGGTACGATCTTTGTTCCTCCGAGAAAAATCTGTGGGAATTGTAATGTAGTAATCCCATTAGAAGAAAATTGGGTGGATTTACCCGATACGGGGACACTCGTAAATTATACAATAACTCCTTACCGAATAAACGATAGAACTGATAGAAAAGCTAAAAACTTATTGCTTGGAATGGTACAAATTGATGGGAGCGATACATCTATAATCTACAGGCTTTTAGATCTAAATCCTAATGAAGTAAAAATTGGGATGAAGTTAAAAATAGAATGGACTGAAAAACCAAAAGGAGACCCTTCAGATATTAAGGGTTTCGTAAAAATGTGAGGTGTTATGGATTAGATGGAAAAAGTTGGAATTGTAGGGTATTATCAAGTAAAATTATATTCAGACGCAAATTATGGACGTTATGAAATGATTTTTGAAGCCGTAAGAGGTGCTATTGATATGGCAGGGCTCAAGAAGAAAGATATTTCTACCGTTATCTCTTGCACTAATGACTATTACGATGGACGTACTATCTCAAACTGTTTTACTGTCGAAGTTGGTGGAGGATATATGGCTGACGAGAGTAAAGTAGAGATGGATGGTGCTCACGCTGTCCTATATGGATTGATGAGAATTTTATCTGGTAATCATAAATTAGCAGTTGTTTGGGGGGGAAGTATGCCTTCTTGTTTTCCATACCATTCAACTCGGTTATTTGAGACGGATCCCACTTGGGAAAGACCATTAGCATATGTGAACGATATTACTTCAGCGGGATTTCAGATGAGATCATATATGGAAAGATATGGAGTTACCGCTGAGGAAATAGCTAGAGTAGCAGTAAAGAATAGAAAAAATGCTGCTAAAAATCCTTTAGCATTAGCAGAAGCACAAAATTCTAATATTACTGTTGAACAAGTTTTAAACTCTGAAATGTATTCTGATCCTGTTACTGAATTAATGGTTGCGCAACCTTGTGATGGGGTCGCCGCTCTACTTTTAGCACCTGAACGACAAGCTTTAAAAATTATAGATAATCCTGTATGGATCACGGGTGTTGGATATTCTCAAGATACCTATTATCTTGGAGACCGGAATTTATATGAAAGCAAATCAATGGAGTTAGCTGGAAAGACTGCATTTGAAAGTGCGGGGATTAAAGATCCACAAAGTGAAATTGATGTAGCAGAACTATTTGAGGCTTATGCTCACGAAGAATTGATCTTATTAGAGGCATTACGGTTAGCAGATAAAGGAAAAGGAGCGAATATCAATTCTGAAATTAATGGGGATATCCCAATAAATCCATCTGGTGGAGCAACTAGTGGTAATCCCCCTTGTGCAACCGGTTTGATCAGAATAATTGAAGCAGCTAAACAATTGAGAGGAGAATCAAAAGGTTATCAAGTCAATGATGCTCAAAAAGCAATTGCTTCTGGTCAAGTGGGAATGTGCGCTCAAAATAATATTGTTTTTGTTTTGGAGGGAGGTAATTAAGAATGGGGCGACAAGTAGCCATTGCATCAGCTGGATTTAGCGAACACGCCTCAAAAAGGTCTGATGTTAATATGGCAGAATTGGTAAGTGAAGCAGTAGAAGATTGTTTAAAGAATGCACCCGGAGTAGAATTTGATGATATAGATGCGTTTGTAACTGGTAATATGCCCGCATTTGAGGGTTCAAATATGCCAGAATTATGGATGACAGATTGGATGGGAGCAAGGAATAAACCATTATTGAGAGTTACAACTGGCGGGACAACGGGAGGAACTGTAGCGATTGCAGGGTACTATACGGTTGCTGCAGGATTACCAAAAATAGATACTGTGTTAGCGATAGCGTTTGAACAACATTCTCAAGGCGACACAAGCGTTGGTCTTGGAAGTGTTGCGTATGGGGAAATCTCGGTTCTTAATACGATGGGTATCCCTTACGACCAATTATCACGATTGTTATCTGCAGGAGCCGCTATAGGTGTAGCTGCCTATCAAGCTGCAAATTATATGCGTAAAACTCATATTACAGAAGAAGATTTAGCAAGAGTAGTTGTACAAAATAGGCATAACGCCGCAAAAACATGGTGGACTCATTTAAAAATGCCAGACATAACAATCGAGGAAGTACTCGACACTCCTTATATTTCTTTCCCATTGCGATATGGTATGGTATGTCCTGCTTCGGATGGAGCGTGTGCTATGCTTTTTACAACCGAAGATAAAGCTAAAGATATGTGCGATATCCCTGTTTATGTAAATGGGGTAGCTAGCGTAGCTAACGAATCAGCTGTACTTGGATACGATGGAAGTGGTACGGGACAGATTGATCCATCAGATCAATTAGGTGCTATGAAATCATCAGAGTTAGCTTATTATCAGGCAGGTATTTCTTTCCCAAGGAAAGAAATTGACTATGCTGAAGTATATTCTCCTTTTCCAAATCAAGAACTTATGTGGGTTGAGAAGTTAGGTTTATTTGAAGAAACCACCGCTCCTAAGATGTATGAAACTGGAGTTACTTCTCTGAATGGTGAACTACCAATAAATTGTTCTGGAGGAGTTAATTCAACAAATGCTATTGGAGCTTCAGCAATGGAAAGACCAGCAGAAGCTGCTCTCCAAATAATGGGCAAAGCGGATAATCAAGTTCCAAAAACAGTGCATACTTCAATAGGGCACGGTTGGGGGGGTTCCTTAAACTTATGTACTTTAATGGTGATGTCAGACGAACCCCAAAGAAAATGGAGGTGAAATAAATGTCTAAATTAACGCAAAGAAAATCTCTCGATTACATTAAAAAAGATTATGTGAGGACGCGGACAATGCCGGGCAATTGGTATTTAGCGAGTTATAGATATAAGTTTAACATTACTCATAACAATCATTTTTTAAAAAAATTGAAAGATAAAAAGTTAGTTGGAAACCAGTGCTCGGGATGCAATAGGGTATTTTTTCCACCACGTTTAGTATGTGGAAAATGTTTGGTAAAACCTGATCAATGGGTTGATCTAAGAGAAACTGGTAGAGTAGCAACATTTGCTATAGTTTATTTAAAAGATACTGAAACTGGAGAAATTCAAGAAAAACCAACCGTTTTAATTCATCAAGACGGAGCCGATACAGCAATTATTACTCAATTAAATCCAGAAATTGATTTTAAAGATACTTATGTTGGAATGCCTGTTAAAATACACTGGGCTGAAAATAGGACTGGTGGATTAATGGATATTGAATATTACGATGTACTAGAAGACGACGCTGAAGATTTGAAATCGAAATAGGATTAAAAATCCTCTTTTTTTTTTAATTTTTATTTTCTCAACATCATTTAAGCAAAAGTATAAATTTCTTTCATACACAATTTTTTAAATATGGAATCAAAAACAAATGAATTGATAAATTTAATCAAGTCTCGAAGATCAATCCGAAATTTTATTTATAAAAAAATTGACAATGACACGATAAAAGAAATAGTAGAATGTGGTAGATGGGCTCCTTCTGGTAGAAATAACCAACCTTGGAAAGTCTGTATTGTATCTCACCCCACTGTAAAAAGAATGATAGCAGAGCAATCGGAATATGGCGGAATTATTGAAAGCGCTTATCTTAATTATATCGTTTTTCTAGATCTGGAAAGAGGTTACGATCGTGTGAAAGATATTCTAGCAATGGGAGCTTTTATCCAGAATATGTTATTGGCTGCCCATGCAAAAGGATTAGGTGCAATCTGGATTGGAGATATCTTAAAAAATAAAGAAAAAATTAACGAAATCTTTAAATTTCCTCGTGAAAGATTTGAACTAATGGGTGTTCTTGGTGTAGGTTTAATCGACGAATCTCTTGAAATAAAAGAAGAAAGAAAGAGAAGACCTTTGGATGAATTCATAGATTGGTTTTAAAATGAAGATGTTAAATATTGTTTTCATAATATTTATTATTTTTACCTAACTCTACACTACGTGCTTTTAATATATCGGAGATTCTATTTACATCTTTGTTAATCCATTGAGTAGCTAACAGCCATAACATCCCACCAATGATTCCTATTCCCATTGTTATACCAACGGTTAGCTGATAATTGTTGCTAAATAAAGCTAATATAGTTCCAGCTAAAATAGGGCCAGTACCACTCCCTAGGTTTTCAAGAAATTGATTAGCAGAGCTAATTGTTCCCTGAGCTTCCGGTAAATTAATAGCTTGCAATATGGGTGGTTGATTTATATTCCATAATCCAACAACTGATCTTGCAATTAGCGCTATAAAACCTAACATCCAAAGCATAGGATGCGTTAATAAAAACCCTAAGTCATTTCCTTGAACTTTATTTAAGTGTGGAAGAGGAAGAAAAAATAACGCAATGTAGAACCCAAATAAACCAATAATTGATAAAGCAATCATATAAACGCGATTCTTAATGTTTCTTTTAGCTAATCTGTCTGATAACTTTGCAAAAGCCAAAGATCCCAATAAACCACCGGGCAAACCAAACATTATCATAAATATACTAGAAGCAAAGGGAGAAATATTATAAGGTTCGGATTGTATATAGGGGACAAATAAAAAATCGGGTACCATTAGCATTACTGTCGTGAATATACCTTCAATAAAAGCAATTATATTAGTAGGAGTAAATATAGTTGTTTTAATTGTCTCGCTATTCAATTTATAATTATAGCTTACATCCTCATTTAATAAAACTTCACTTAGTTCTTTGTGAGTTGATGCGCGCTTAGGTTCTTTTCCTTTAGCTAATATTATTAGTCCAAACAGAATGTAAATGAAACCTATTACCCAGAAATATTCTCTCCAAAAAGAATTTTGAAATAAAATTGCGGAAATTACCATTCCAACAATTTGAAAAACCTGGAATAAAGCTTGCAATGAACCAAAAAATTGCGATCTTTCTTCCTCCTTAGTAGAATCGTTTCCAAAAGAGTTAATTATTGGCCAAAAACCTCCCGTAGCAAATCCTCTAATAAGACTAAAGATTAAGAAGAAAGAAAATGTTTCTAAGCCTATACCTGATAATACAAATCCATTTAATAAATATCCAAATCCAAAGATTATTTCTGTAATAGACATCAATATTTTACGAGAGTATCTGTCAGCTAATACACCAAAAAGGATACCTGATAACGCCATTACATATGTGCTAGTACCTACTAATATACCCATCTCCCCGGAGTGAAAACTTTCACCAGGCCAAATTATATTTGAAACGATCAAAAAGTTTATAAAAATCGTGGAGAGAGTAAAAGCAAAGGAATTGTGCAAAATATAACTGGGCCATACACGTCTTATTATGTGAAAAAATCCAATTTTAACTTCATTAGTAGTTTCACTATCAATCATAGAAACAAAAAATGTGTTACCTATTTTAAAGGATTTGATTATGAATTAGATGTTAATTAATTTTATCTCCAAAAGTGGAAAATTTCAGAGAAAATCGGTCCAATCCAGTAGTAGAATTTAACCCAATAGACATAAGTCCATCCAAGATATAGAAATGCATACAAGAATGCAAAGATAAATCCAAAGATGACATCGCTCGGAAAATGGACTCCTAAAATCAAGCGTGAAAATGCCATTACTACATCCAATCCTATAACTATCATAAAAATAATCCAACTGTTAAAATGAAAAGCAAAAACCATTCCAAATAGAAGAAAAAATGTTACATGGCCACTGGGAAAAGATTTTCCCTCTGATTCTGACATCAGATAGGGAATTCTTATAAATTCATCGTGTTGCTTTACACCATCATTTTCAAGTTTAATAAAAGGTCTATTTCTTCTAACGATTCCATATCTAATAATAAGGTGAATTATAATAGACTGGTCAAAAGCCCCCGTGAACAATACTAATAAATCGTAATCTTTGGTAATATAACCGTAAATAAACCATATTATCCACACAAGAGACCAAAAGTATAAACTTCCAAAGAAGCTGAAAACCTTTGCAAATTGTTTTGTCCTCTTGGAAAAATCGCTCTTATAGAGACTAAGGAAAGTTCTACGATCCCATTTCTCAATTTTATCAATATACTCAGAAAGCAACGCTAATCCTATAAAAATAGTAGCTTGAGAATAATCGTAAATTGGAATATTAAAAGTTTTTCCTAACCATAAACAGTTTAATACTTTTAATCATCTTGATATGCTTTATTTCAATTCTATGTAGTTTCAACATTAACTATGTAGAATCAACAACTTTAAAAATAAATAATCTTATATTATATCTAATAACATTAATAATTTTTGTTTAGAGAATTTTAAAATTAAATTAAAAGCATCGGAAATAAAAATTATGAGTGAAGAAAGATTTAACGGATTTTCAAAAGAGAGTCTCCGTCTTATAGCCCTTAGGAAAGTGAATTTTAGGTTATCTGTAAAGATACATGCTGGTGTATATGTTGCTGTTTGTTGTTTACTAATATTGATAAATTGGTTTTTTACACCGAGCCTTTGGTGGGTATTTTATCCTATTTTTGGCTGGCTTATCGGTTTAGTAGAACATTACACTTCATATATAGTCTATGCAAGGGGAATATATCCTATGGCAAAACGAGCTGTAATATTCCATTTAGTGGCATACCTATTCGTAAACTTCTATTTATTTATTATTAACATATTAACAGATCCTACCTTATGGTGGGTAATCATACCAGCTATTTTTTGGGGTACTGGCCTAATAATTCACATTCTTACATATTTTGTATATCATCGTGGAGTTATTGAAGAAAAAGAAGGGATGAGATCTAGAAAAGAACGTGCTGTTGAAAAAGAATTAGAAAAGATGCAAAAGCGATTAAAAAATAAATAAATTTTGAGGAGTTAAAATGATTTGTGGCTAACTAAATTTCTAGATCTTGAAGATGACTTAGAAGAGTTGAGATCTAAAGTAAAACAAGAAATTTTTGAAAATATTACTAAAAGTAAGCTAACTCCTCTCGAATTTACTATTATCGAAATTATTTTCAATAGTCAAGCTCTTTCTGGTTACGATTTGATTCAAACCTTGAACAAACACTTTGCTGGAACATGGCAAGCTAAATCTGGAACCATTTATCCGATATTATCTAAATTAGAAAGAAATGGTTACTTAAAATCTAAAACGGTTAGAAGTCCAATTGGACCTTTAAGGAAACTATATACTTTAACAAATGC
>JBHLLM010000068.1:0-10615 GCA_048885575.1 Candidatus Hermodarchaeota archaeon | reverse complement strand
TAATTCTTGAAATAAGAATTGCTTTTGATAGCTTTACCAACAAAAAATTATCACTCAGATTTACTTTATATAATAAATTTGATTATAGCTTCTCTATGAGTAAAACTAAAGAAAAATCATCCGATCTTTTAGTTACAAATTTTTTCTATCGAAAAAAGGAGTGTTATGGATGTGATCTAAAAAGACATAAACTTTTTTTGAAAGAATCTCCTAATTTTATAGAGTTATTCTGTAAAGATTGTAGAAGTAAGCTCCTAATAGAGTGATTAAAAGAATAATTAGTAATTAGAAAGAAAAAGATATGTTATTTTAAATATAAAAAAAAATGAAATTAGACTTCTTTTAGCATTGAAGGGATTAATTTCCTAAAATTCATGGTATTAACTATTCCTTCATTGATATCTGAAGATTTTACAATATTTACTACAGCAATGTCCGCTCCATTAAAAAATGCTTTCCTTACGGAATTATGATCTAATCCTCCTGCTACTGAAATCAAGACACCGTATTTTGAACGAACTTTATTTATATCCTTGTATCGTATTATGCTCCGAGGATTAGCTTCCTCGTCTCTACCCTTGTGAATTACTACTGCTTTGGGCTTAAACTTCAAGGGAAGCAATTTTCGTAAGGGGTTTTCCTGTCCAATCATATCTATCATAGATAGAACTCTGAACTGGTCACACACCTCATTGAAAAGATCGAGAGTTTCTTCTGGAGCAGTTCCTGCAGCAGTTATAGCATTTGCTCCAGCATAATAAGCAAACTGCACTTCTTCTTGAGCACCATCAGTCACTTTCAGATCTGCAACAATTAAACCACGCCAAAGTCTCCTAATCAACCTGATCCCGGCTAGTCCTTCTCGCTTGAGGTAAGGAGTACCTGCTTCGATAATTATACGGGGATCGTAAGGGATCTGTGGTAAAATATTTAACACATCTGCTGTCGTATGATTAAACGCGATTTGAACGTATCTTTGATTCTCTTCAAAGGTTCTACTCATTCATAAACCCCCTCACTTATGTGAACTTCTTAAGAATATTACCTATTTCAGATGGCATGAAAATCACTATTTTTTCCGATGGATCTTGAGAAATATCTCTTATCGTCTGAAGCGTTCTGAGTTGTAATGCACCAGGTTGAGAAGACATAGTATTCGCTGCTTCCGATAAATTTTTAGCTGAAGCAAGTTCTCCTTCACTTGCAATTATCGCAGCTCTTTTTTCTCGTTCTGCTTCTGCTTGTTTAGCCATTGCTCTCTTCATTTCAGCAGGTAATTCTATCTCTTGTATCTTTATGCTTTTGATATCAATACCCCATTCATTTGTTTCCTGATCGACAATTTCTCGAATATCGGCTGCTATTTTATCTCTTTCGGTTAAAACACTATCCAGTTCCATATTACCGACAACATCCCTTAAAGCTGCCTGTGTGTACTGTGTAACGGCAAAAGCAAAGTTTTCTATCTTGATGATTGCATCTGATGGTTTTTCTACCTTGAAATACACTACTGTATTAGCCAATACGGGTATATTATCCCTCGTAATAACCTCTTGTCTAGGAATATCAGCGGTTACAATTCTTAAATCGACTTTTCTGGACTTTTCAAGAATAGGGAGAACATACACCACACCAGGTCCTATAGTTCGCTTATATTTACCTAGTCTGAATATTATCAGTCGTTCATACTCTAATATCACTTTAATCCCTGCGAGTAAGAAACAAGTCAAAAAAATTAAGACAACCACTACAATCGGGATTATTATAAATAACGGATCAAATCCTTGAAATATCATATTTCATCCTCTATTAAAATTTGTAAAGTTATGCTATATATAGAAAGATGGGATATTTAAATGTATTCGCCAAGAACTTGGAAATTAGGGCATATATAGGAACTTTTTTATAGTTTAGTTTGATTGTATTATTTTAGTCCTAAAAAGAATGAGCTTAGGCATAACTTTTTTAAGTTGAATTTAGTAGTATATCTTAGAACATGCTGCAAGATTTGTTTCCTTTCGATATCTTTGGTTTTATAAGTGGATTTTTTGTTTTAGTTTTTGTTATTGCAATTATTTTTTTTATAATTGTTATTTTAATTGTCTATAAACTTCTCCATAGCAATGTCGATAATGTAAAGAAGAAACCAGTAAAGGTTAAGAACATTCTGGTTGAAAATCATACAAAAACTGGGAATGAAACTGAAAAAGAAGAATTAAAAACAGTGGTAGTTAGCAGCATTTGTAAGTATTGCGGCGAGAATATTGAGAATAATACTACTTTTTGTCCATATTGTGGTTCAAATTTAATTGTTTAAAAAAAAGTACTAAATTTATCGCTATTCCCCCCTTATTCTAAATCTGTTTCTTTTTCGAAATATCCCTTATGTTTGGGATACCTTTATATAACTGGAATGAATCTTTTTTTTTATATAAGAAAAGAACAATGAATTCTGTAATAATGGAAAACAAACTCAAAATTTGTCCTAGATGTAAAAGCAACAAAATAATTGATATGGGCGATACTATTGATTGTCTAGATTGCAGATTAGAATTTGAAAAAGTAGATATAAAAACCCTCGAATCTAGTCAAATTCTAGCGATTTCAGAAAAACTTGAATTTGTAAAAAGCATTAAGAATAACCATACTAAAAGGTAAGTTTATTTTCTTATTTTTTATAATAGGCTTATCCTTGTTAATTTGGATTTATAATTTAAAGCTATAAAGTCTATTAAGTATTCTTTTCTTAATCATATTATTATTAAGAACTAAGAATTATACTTTTACCTTTATAAAAAAGAGGTTCTGAAATTGACCAAACATCCTGTTGCGAATATTCAAACCCAAACTTCAGAGTTCTCCGTGGGTAAAGACTATTTTCAAAAAGCTCGGAAAAAAGGAGTTCTTAGATGGATTCTAGCACATGTTTTTCATGGAACTAATAAGTTATTTATCTTCTTTGTATTTTTTACTACGGTGATTGCTTCTATCTTAGCTTCAAGTATTTCAGTTACGATAGGAAATGCGGTTCAACAGTTTTTAGCTGCTAATATTGGAAGCTTGATTTTCTACACCCTAACGATTCTGGTTCTTGGGTTGATTACTCCGATACTTAGACTTCTAAATTATAGTTTAAGAGAAATGTTGGCTCAAAGACTCGAACGTGATACAAGAAAAGAATTTTATGGTATTTTACTTGGAAAAAGTCAATCATTCCATGATAAGCAACAGATTGGAGATCTTATGGCGAGAGCAACCGATGATGTAAGGATGTTGAATTTCTTAATCAGTCCTGCTGTATCTCTTATATTAGAATCCTTTACTACTCTTATTATTCCTATAATATTCATTATACTTTTTTATCCCATTCAATTAATTTTTGAACCTATTACTTTCACCATTCTTTTTCTCATTTCCCTAAGAAGATATAATAGAAAGCTATCTCCTATAACCGGAAATCTCCGAATGAATTTTGGAATGATTAACGCTTCTTTAAACGAAGCACTCTCTGGCATAGAAGTAGTAAAGGGTTCAACTCAGGAAGCCTATGAACTTAATAAGTATATGACTTTTGCAAAACAATATAGAGATGCTTACTTGAAACAAGGTAAAGTTCAAGCAAAATACATGCCAGTTTTATTTTTAGGTTTAATTATAACATTAGGTTTAACGCATTCTCTGATATTATTAAATCTGGGATTAATGACGATAGGACAGGTCATTTCTTATATAGGATTATTGGATTTATTATATTTTTCAACCTTTATATCAATTTTTGTGTTTGCCATAATTAAATTAGCGCAAAGTAGCGCTGAACGGTTGCTTGAATTGATGAACCAAGAAACAGAAATTGAGGAAAATCCTAATGGAATCCAAAAAGATATCTCCGGTGCTATAAAATTTGAAGATGTTTCTTTCAGCTATCCGGGAACTAAAAATTTAGTCCTAAAAAATATATCATTTGAAGTTTATCCAGGTCAAACTGTGGCTATAGTTGGAACTACGGGTTCTGGAAAAACAACATTAACAAAACTTATATCACGGCTATACGATGTGTCTGAGGGAAGAATTCTTATCGACGAACAGGACATTAGGAATTTTGCTTTAAAATCACTAAGGGCTCAAATCTCCTATATTGAACAAGATGTATTTTTATTTTCTTTCTCTATTTTTGAAAATATCACTTTTGGACGATTAGGCACCAAAGATAAAGTAATTGAAGCAGCAAAACAAGCTCAAGCCCATGATTTCATAAGCGACTTACCAAAAGCATATGAATCTAAAATTGGAGAAAGAGGAGTTTTATTAAGCGGAGGTGAACGCCAAAGAATAGCAATTGCTAGAGCATTCTTGGCAGATCCAAAGGTACTTATCTTAGATGATTCCACATCAGCTATTGATTCAAACACGGAAGACAAAATACAATATGCAATCAAAAATGTATTAAGAAACAGAACAACCTTATTAATCACTCATAGATTAAGCCAAATTAGATGGGCGGACTTAATTATTGTCTTGAAAGATGGTAGAATCGAAGCTAAAGGTAATCACCAAGAATTAATTAGAACTTCAGAAGAATACCGAAAAATATTCGTGAAAAAGTTTGATCTTGACGAACAAGAATTAATGAGAGGAGTTGTATAAAAAAATGTGGGTCGGACTTGAGGCAGAAGAATACGATCGAGAAATTAGAAACAACACCTTAGTAAAAAGAATTTTTGAGTATTTTAAACCATACAAGAAGTATATGTATATTGTTATTTTCCTTCTTATCTTATCTTCGCTCTCAAATTCATTTGTTCCATTTATCACATCCATCGCAATCAATAATCTTGCCACATCTCCTAATCTATTTAGTTTCATTTTGTTAATTGGATTGATATTAGTCCTTAACATATTAGTCTATGTGTTTAATTATTTTCGTTATATATATGCGGCGAGAGCAATAGGGAATGTAGAATTGGATTTAAGGAAGAATGCGACCGAATCTGTATTAGATCATGATCTCTCCTTTTTTGATAAAAATCCTGTAGGGAAGATTGTTAGCCGAATTAATACAGATAGCCGCGATTTTTCCCAAACGGTTGATTTAACCATTGAAGTAGCTTCAAATTTTATTGTAATGATTATACTAATAATTCTTCTTTTCTTATTCAATACTATCCTTACTATAGCTATAATCGTTATGATTCCAATTTTCTTTATTATTGCTTTAGCTTACCGAAAATTTGCAAGGAAAATGACGCTTCTTGGTCAGCGAGCGTTAGCTTCTGTAAATTCGTATGTGAAAGAAAGCTTTTCTGGTATACAAATCGCTAAAACATTTAGACAAGAACCCAAATTATATGGTCAATTCGACCAAGTTAATATTCAATCATATAAGGTAAATTTAAAGAGAGCACTTGTTCTAAATGCTATTTTTCCTACATTATCAATAATCCAAGGGATCGTAGTGACAATCTTAGTTTACTATGGAGGTAACTTTCTAATTTTAGGCGTTTTTAGTGTTGGTGAATTCAATTTCTTCTTTCAAAGTTTATCCTTTCTCTTCTTTCCATTACTTACCATAGCCTCGTTCTGGCCTCAATTCCAATCAGGTTTATCCGCATCAGAAAGAATTTTCGCAATAATCGATACCATGCCTGTTGTGGTTCAAAATGATAATATTGAGCCGTCAAGATTGCGGGGAGAAATAGAATTTAGAAACTTGATATTTCAATATGATGAGAGTAAGAAAATTTTTGATAATTTCTCCTTGAAAATTAACGCTGGAGAATCTGTTGCTCTTGTGGGACATACAGGTGCAGGAAAATCTAGCATCGCTAAATTAATAGCTCGTTTCTATGAATTTCAAAAGGGGGACATCTTAGTCGATGGAATAAGTATTCGTAATTATGATTTAAAAAAATATCGCGAACAAATTGGATTAATACCCCAAACACCCTTTTTATGGTCAGATACCGTTGAAAAAAATATTAGTTATGGATGTAGTGCTGTCAATTGTGATGATGTTACAGTTGCGCTAGATAGAACTGGAGGATCTGAGTGGATTAATAGCTTACCAGAAGGATTGCAAACTAATGTGGGTGAACGAGGAGTATTACTCTCCATGGGTCAAAGACAGTTAGTTGTTTTCGCGCGCGTATTATTACAAGATCCGTCAATTCTTATACTAGATGAGGCTACTGCTTCTATAGATCCTTTTACAGAAACTAAAATACAAGATGCAATGGAGAAAACTATTCAAGGCAGAACATCTATCATCATCGCACATCGTTTATGGACTGTAAGACATGTAGATAGAATCGTTGTGCTAGATCACGGAAAAATTGTAGAACAGGGAAATCATGATGAGTTAATGAAACAAGGAGGTACTTATGCTAAACTATATGATACATATTTCAGACACCAATCCCTTAAATATATAGAAGAGATGGGAAATGTAAAGATTTGAGAAAATCTTAAACAATTTTTATTCTTCTTTTTCAACTAAAATTCTAGAACTTTATTCTCTTTAAAACGGGATATCTTCTTCCAATCCCAAAAGCACTTTTACTTACTTTAATTGTCTGGACCAATTGTCTTCGTTTATATTCCGAGTTTAAATAAAGACTTCTCACTTTTTCAATCGTATTAATATCATAGCCTAATTCTTTTAAATTTTTAAATTCAGAACCAATCCCGTGTTCAAATATTTCTTTTAATATTGCATCTAGCGTCCCATATGGCGGTATCGAATCGCTATCTTTCTGATTTTCTCGTAATTCTGCAGTGGGGAGCCTCTCGATAATTCCCTTAGGGATAATCTCTTGCTCTTTATTGATCCAATTGCATATATCATATATCTGAACTTTTAAAAGGTCTCCAGGAACATTCTTACCACCACAAGTATCTCCATATAGAGTACAAAAACCTACTCCAATCTCAGATTTGTTTCCCGTTGATACTAATAGCCAATCAAACTTATTTGAATAATACATTAATATATTTGCTCTAATCCTAGCCTGAAGATTTTCATCTGCAATATCAAATCGTTGCTTTCCAATATATTCTTCAATATTTTGTTCAAAAATATCGAAAATTTTATCAATTGGATGAATAATATATTTAAGATTTAAATTCTCACATAATTTTCGAGCAAGATCAATACTTTCTTTCGAAGTGAATCTTGTGGGCATCATAATAGCTGTTACTTTATCTGATCCTATAGATTTTGCACAAATATAAGCAGTGAAAGCAGAATCGATTCCTCCACTTAACCCTAAAACAATGCCCTTAAAGATATTACTCTTATAAAAGTAATCATATAAATTCAATTTCAAGGCGTTTATTACGTCTTCTCTCCACTCAATTTCATATTGCTTTTCTTCAATTGGATGGGAAACCTCCATAGGAATTTTAAAATGGCAAATATCCTCTTCAAACGCTTTTGCTTTAAAAATTATCTGACCAAATTTATTAGTAATAAAACTTTGGCCGTCATAGACTATCTCATCAAGACCCCCTACCATATTGACATATACAATTGGTACAGCTAGATTCTTAGATTTTCCTTTAATTAAGTTACTTCTTAGCTGAAATTTATTTATATGATAGGGCGAAGCATTTATTACGATTAAAACATCAGCCCCATTTTCTACTAAATTCTTTGCTACATTTACATCATAATTTTCATCCCATATATCTTCACAAATTAATATTCCTAATTTGTAACCTTTTATATCCTCGGGATGATATTTATTGTCAAAAGAAAAATATCGTCTCTCATCAAATACATCGTAATTAGGTAACAACCGCTTATTTACACAGTCTTTAAGCTCATTGTCTTCAATTATCAAGGCTGAATTATAAAATGGATTAACTTTTCCTTTTAATTCTTCGGATCTTGTAAAAGTGCCTAGTATTATTGTTGCTTCAGTCTCAATTTCTTTTATCCTTTCAATTGATTCCAGATTTTTCTTCACTATAATCGGATCATGAATATGATCCATAATAGGATAACCAACAAGCGCCATCTCGGGAAATATTACAATATCGCAATTCTCACTATTTTTAATTATATTTATAATTTTATTAGTATTACATTCAATATCTGCCACAATCGGATTAATTTGACCAATAACTAACTTTAAATCTTTATTTCGCATTTCTAACTCGATTTTTTTATATTTTAAGAGTATATTTGTTAAACAATCTGTTTAGGTATTTAAAAGTGATGAATAAGAGATTCAATTGGTAAATCTAATATTATCTCAAAATCATCTTTAAAATAAAAAAATAATTATAAACGATTAATATATCTATTTCGCTCCCATTCTGATACAACTAATCTATACGCATCGTTCTCTTCTAACTTCGCATAGTAAAAGTTTTTAAATGGTTGTTCCCCGAAAATCTCTTTCATGAAATCAGAATCTTTGAACTCTTTCAGTGCCTCCATTAGACTTCCAGGGAGAGAATTAATCCCTTCCTTTTCCATTTCTTTCGATGTCAGATGATAGACATTTCTATCCGTAGGTTCGTAGAGTTTAATATCATCAGATAGAACTCCATACAATCCAGTGCGTAAAAGTACGGCGAATTGTAAATATGGATTACCAGCTGGATCTGGACATCGAATCTCACATCGAGCTGCACTTGATTTTTTATGAAAATCTGGAACCCTAATTAGAGGAGATCTATTCCTAAATCCCCATGCTATATATACAGGTGCTTCATAACCAGGAACTAATCGCTTATAAGAGTTAGGCCAACTACTTAACACAGCACACATAGCTTTTGCGTGACTTAATTGACCAGCAATCCATTTTTTCATCGTTAATGATATATTTGCAGGATCTGATTCATCATAAAATACATTATTTCCATTTTTCCATAGGCTCTGATGACAATGCATTCCAGAGCCATTTATCCCGTCAAAAGGTTTAGGCATAAATGTAGCTGTCATGTTATTTTGAGCAGCAACAATTTTAATAATTGTTTTAATCGTGATTGTATTATCCGCACTTTCAACCGCCTTATCGTAACGAAAATCAACTTCGTGTTGTCCAAAAGCTACCTCGTGATGTAAAGCCTCAATCTCTATTCCCATTTGATCACAATATTCCGCAATCGTATACCGCATTCGCTCATTAATGTCGTACGGGTCGTAGTCGAAATACCCTCGCATATCAGACGGTTTAAATGCAGACTGTTTATGCTCTTGGTCTAACATAAAAAATTCCATTTCAGGAGCACACACATATTCAAATCCATGTTGTTTTGCTTTATTTACGGCTTTCTGCAAAATATAACGAGGATCACCGTCGTAACGAACACCATCGGGCGTGTAAATATCACAAATTACTCGAGCTACTCGATTATTCATCGCATTACTCCGCCAAGGGAGAACATAAAAAGTGCTTGGGTCTGGCAACGCTACTTTGTCAGATTCTTCTATTGCTCCATAACCAGTTATTGAACTCCCGTCAAAGCTCTCGCCTATATCAAAACATTCCTCAATCCGCTTTGAGTTAATTTCAAAGGATTTTATTATCCCATGAATATCAGTAAATTGGAGGTATATAAACTTAATACCTTCCTCCTTAACTTGTTCTATTACCTTATCACATATTCTCTTCCTATTTGGATCGCCTTTCTCAATCATATTTTAGCTCAACTTATTTATTTGGTAAAATTATTAGATTTGAACATCGATAAAAATTATCTATTCATAGATTAACAATCGACCATTTTCTTTTTCCAAGATTGTGGAATCTTTAGTTGGTGGATTTTCGAACCTACTAAATTGAGAAATTATAGATTTTAAGGTAAGGAAATTTTTGCTTCTAAATCTCGAATTACAGTTCCAAACATAATCTTCTCGTGGTTTAAAATTATAAAATTTAGGCTCAGAAGCGAGTTTAATGTACTCTTTTGATGGTTTCTTTGTTCCAAATGTTAAAGTATCAAATTCTAAGAAAATACCACAATTCCACCTTTGAGGCCTATTCTCATCATTACTTATCAATCCGCAATTGATTGATTCATTTTCACATATTTGGCATATTTTACTCTCGTAATAATATTCCTTTCCACAAATTGGGCATTTCAATGACATTTCTGATCAATACTCAAATCAAATTTTTAATATATAAATACTATTATGATCACATATATAAAAATTTATCTAGAAACCGCATCAAGTGAATGAAATATTGATTAGAAATATCTGCACTTGTGTCAAAAAATAATAGTAGTGATTACACGATCGACCACTTAAGATAACGACAAAAATAATAAAAAACATCAAAATCGATTAAAGTACTCTAAAGATACTAAATATGACTGTATTGATAACGAATATACGGAAAAATGAAAGACAATTGTTTTAAAAAAAATAACCGTTAAAGGAAATATTAGAATTTTTCCTTTAAATAATTACATAATACCTTATGCTGATATTACGCAACTTTAAATATCTTTAAATAATAATACAAACCATTAACATATTTTGTTGGGATTTTGTATTGTTCTTAAAACCAAAGTCTATCGTCAAAGAAGAAGTTAAAATTAGGAAAACCGTCATTACTATTCAAGATTTTCTTCGCAAATACGCTAAGTATCAACACCTTAG
>JBHLLM010000067.1:0-10621 GCA_048885575.1 Candidatus Hermodarchaeota archaeon | reverse complement strand
ATGATTTAACCAACATAGAAATTAGTTTTCAACTTTCGATGACTTACGGGAATACATTACTTCCAGGAAACGCATCGACAACTGCAAAGATCTTTGATAAATATCAATTTTATGGTACCGTTGCCCATGGAGGATTTTTAAAATCTTCTCTCAATGGCAATGCAACAGATGGCTTTATTCTCCCGAATATTCCTCCCGTCTTAAATATTGATTGGTATAGAACTCCGTACATCTTAGAATTTCATGTCAATCTTACTTTCAGTGCTTCTTATTCATTAAATCTCTATACATTCACAACTTCTATTATAAATTATTCTATATATAATTTAACTCCGTAAAAGGTGATGAAAATAGGGCGATTTTATAATATTCTTAAAGGTGTAATATACATGAGCATCTATATAGTTACAACGATGGTAATTCCTTATTTCACCTTTACCTTTATTAAAAATATGCAGATATTGGGAGTCAATATCGTACTTGAACAGCAAGATTATGAAAGAATAATATACTGGGTTTCTTCATTCGGATTACTTATAAGTGCCTGCGCATTTTTCAATTATTCTTCTCCCAAACAATCAATTCGAAAAGGTACATTTGCATTAATACAAATTATTTTGAACTGTTTGTATATTTGGTCATATAAATTTAGTGGAGCAACTGAGGTACGTTTTGAAATAGTTTTTGAAATAGTAAATGTAGGGTATATTACCGTTAATGTTCAAAACATGGTAATGTTGTATATGGGAATATATTTCCTCACTATTATTCTCAAAGGATATGACTTCTTTGACTTCATTCTCAATCGGAAGACGATTAGAGAAAAAAGATATAAACAAAATGTAGGAGGTAATGATATATCGTGATTCTTCAAGCTGTTGATTTTATCCAAGTTATTGCTGACATCGTTGCAGCAATATTGAACTTCTTAAATCCGATCGTCTCACCAATGGGTTTATGGATGGTAAATTGGATGGAGTATGTTTTGCAATTCTTCCCTAGAGATAATTTAACTATTTATATTACTATAGCTATTGTAATAGTTGTAATTGGACTCTTCGTGAATATAGCATGGCCAGGTAATAAAAAGCCCGGATTTCTCGTGAAAGCTGAAGAAAAAGATGAAAAAATCGAAAAAAAAGTTAATTTACTCGACCAGAAAGCAAAGAAAAAAACAAAAGAAATAGAAGAAAAAAAGGAAGAATTACAGGAAAACTTTAAACAATTTGAAGAAGATGCAGATGAGTTAGAAGAAAACGCAGAAGTGCTTAAAAAAAAAGCAGATAAATTAGAGGAAGAAATAGAAGAAGCAGAAAAAAAGTCTGAAGAAGATTGAGAAGTAAACGTAAATATAAAATTTTTTATTTTTCTTTTTGAAATTAAAACAACCAGTATTTTTCATCTTAAAATTTAAATTGGTGTGTGATCATAAATTTTATTATAGGTATAAGTAACGCTTTTTTTCCTAATTTAACATGAATGCTAATAATAATTTCGTAATATATAAGCAGAAAAAAGACTTAATTAAAGAATTAAATGTTTACCATTCATTCGTCTTGAAAAAAATTGATATTGAAGATTTCAAATCCGCTTTATCAAAAATCGATTCTGCTTTAATTCTGATTGAAGAATTCCAGAACTCTTTCGATTTAGAATCCGAGTTGGAAGAATTAAGTGAAATTCGGCAGAAAGTTCTTCGTGAATTTGATAGTCGTCGGAATATCTACATTAGGCGATATAATAATCTTTTGAAGGAAACACTTACTGAGACCAATCTGGAAGATTTCTTAAAGTTATTAGCAATGTTAAAAAACGATGTAGATGATAATCTAAACAAGTATAATCTTCACGAATTACAAGACAATATCATTACATACTTTACATTGATTAAGAAAATTTATACAATTATAAGTTCTTATAAAGTTCTCAACTATAATGATGCTTCTGTAAAAATCCTAAAATTCTTAAAGGAGTTTAAAGTTGATAATTACCCAAATTTGAAAGATTTACTTTCAAATATATACCAAAATCTGCTTTTAATACAATTTAAAGTAATGTCTGAAAGCTACAATAAATTATCCTTACGAGAAATCTCTGAAAAACTATCTATTGCTCCCGAAAGGTTAGAAGATATTATTAAATTGATACTAAACAAGAAAAAAAGTCCAATAAAAAAATTTATAAAATATAAAAATGAAGTAATTTTTAACCTATAAAATCAAATTTACAAGGCACGGTAATAATCAGGTCTTAATATTTCCCTATTGTTTAATCCAAAATTGATAGTTTCTAATATTTTGGCTTTATCTTTTTCTAAAGTTCCTCTAATTGGTAAATAATTAGAAGCATGGTTCGACCTGAAAATGCAATTAGCTTTTTTATTTTTAAAGTTTATTGCTTCAATAAAAGATTTCAATTCGTTTAAAATCTCGTTAGAATTCATTTCTATGAAATCTCCCCTCATTTTCCTCTCATAAATAACAGTTCCTGGTGGTATCATAAGCGATAAAAATGCTATATACCAAATTCTATCATCATTGGGGCAAATTTGATTTATTAAGTCCGCCGATTCAAGAGCGTGAGCTTTAGAAACAATCTCATTTTTCGCTCCTCCTAAACCATTAATGAAGGTAGCAGATAGAGTGATGTTGGCTTTAAATAACTTTTCAGAAGCATGAAGATAATCCTCTTTTGTAGCATGCTTATGAACAGCTTTAAGTAGAGCATTATATCCGCTTTCAAATCCTATATAAGCTATTTTTAATCCAGCTTCAGATAATGCTCTCAAATCATTATCTGATTTCTTCAAAATATCCTTAGCATGGGCGTAGACTCCTACTCTCTTCAGTTTTGGAAGTCTTGTTATAGCATACCTCATGAGTTCTAATAGCTTTTCCGTAGGGGTTACCATTGCATTTCCATCTAAGAAGAACATTTTATCCACAAAGGCACTAAATTGTTTCTTTGCTGCTATATCTATATCTTTTTTAACTTCTTCAATTGATCTAATTTTAAAGTTTTTTCTAAGATTAGACATGCAAAAATCACATTTGAAAGTACAACCCTCTGTTAATTGAATTAATAAAGAATTCTGCTCTGAAGGAGGACGAAATATGGGTTCGCAATAGTAAATTCTTTCATTATCCATCATAATAATTATTGAGAAAAAACTTAGGATTATAAAATAAAATTCATGAAATATGAGCTAAATTAAAGGAAAATTAATAATCATCTTCATCTTCCTCTTCTTCTTCGTCCTCATCATCTTCGTCTTCTTCTTCGTCCTCCTCCTCTTCCTCTTCTTCGTCCTCCTCCTCTTCCTCCTCTTCCTCTTCTTCCTCATCAGCATTTTCCGGTTTTTTAGAGCAGGATGTAAGATGACGTCCTAATCGAACAAATTCTTTTCCGCAATAAGGACAAACTTGCTTCTTTTTGCTATCTTTTCCTGAAGCCGATTTCGCTTTGGGCTTTTTCTTTTTCTTTCTACTAGGCATTATATCTTCTATACTTGCATCATCAGGAGCAAATTCACAGTTTTGCAAGTGAGATCGAAGATCATCGAAGAGTTCTCCACAAAAGGGGCATTCTACCTCTGTGAATTCCTCAGAATCTTCAACTTCATCTTTTACTAATTTTCTCTTTTCAAATTTTAGTGGAATTTCTTCCTCATCTTCTTCTTCAAATTCGTCGATTGTTAGGTCGAGATCGTTGTCAGCTTTAAGTTCAGCTAAGTCAAACGTTTCTAATTCTATTTTCTTCTCTTTTATCTTTTTCTCAGCACCTTTTCTACTCTCCTCATAAACATCTGAAACTTTATGATTGGTTTGAACATAAAGTGTACAAACCTGACAAACATAGGCTTTTTTACCAAGAACTAAATCTCTTTCAGGGCAATAACATAATGATTGTAAACTATTTGCGATATCTCCCATAGGAGTAAGATGTTTACAAGCAAATTTACGAGAAAATTTTATTTTTTGTTTTTTACGTGGAATAGTAAACCAACCAAAAGAAGTATGTTAAGAAAATAAATATATCCTAAAATTTAATTTTTTTGATTGTTCCCTTCTAAAATAAGAATTGCATATTTTAAATTATTTTAAAATTAAAAATTGTAACGAATGGATTGTAGATCATTAACGACCTTCTTTTTTATACCAGAATTTTCTATATCTGGTATCAAAACTTCAATGATCTCTTTTAATTCAATTATTTTTTCAATTAAAACTTCTGGCTTACTCCATGAGGTAATTCTTAGCGGATGACTATAAATCAAACCGTTATTATAATTTTCTATAGCTTCACGATAAAATAAGCATGCTGTTCCAATATTTTTAATCTTTTTTTCAAAACTCAACCCAATTTTATTAAAAGCCATTCCAGCGCCAGCATAATCTTTGACTTTACCAAAATCTACAGCTGCTTCTTCAATCTTCTTCAAACCATATTCTAATGTATCCATATCTCCTTCTCTTACTATGATATACCCTATTATATAATTTGCAATGCCTCTATAAAAAATTTGATTGTTAAAATCAGCTAATTTAAATAACTCGTCTGCAAATTCTCTAGCTATTACCAAATGATTGTTAGCTATGCAAGATCTGGATACTTTTCTCAATAAATCCATTACTCTCGCCATATCATTAATCTCCTTATACTTTTCAATGCCCCGGCGATACTTTTCTATACCAGTAAAAGTATCTTTGTTTTTAAAAGCTTGATTTCCTTCATAAATGATCTGGTCAGCAACTTCCTTTATTTTGTCGCTATCAATAATAGTATCTAAAAAAATATCATCAACTTTGAATTTAATATCTTCTGATAAAGGGATGTCAACAAGGTTCTCTTGTGATAATTCGAGATTCGAGTTCTCTAACTCTTCATCTAATTCTTTATAATCTGACTCAAGTTTATATTTCTCCTTAAAAGCCTCTTGAAGTGGCTTTCCTGCTGAAACCAAAGAGGAGAGTTCCGTAAGAACATTGGCAAAAAAGAATTTATTTAATCCCTCAACGACATAATCAACTTTATGATAATTATCTTCAAACTCAACTGAATTAGAGTCCATTGATACATCAGTTAATCTATATATCTCAAATCCCGGATGATTACTAGTTAGAATATTGTCACCTATTTTTTCTTCCTTTTTCTTTCCGAGAAGAGTATGATCGAAGACCAATCCTATAGCATCTCCAAATTTACCCTGAAATCCAAGTTGATTAATGAGATCAATATATGAAAAAAATAAAGTTAACCCAGGATGGGAATGAAACCAACCAACAATAAAATATCCTTTACCTTCTTTATCTAGTTCTTCGTGTATTTTTTCAACATCTCCATAATCTGTTTCACTAAATTCTACATCTGTATCGTGACCATATGTCATAGGGATTGCTCTCTCGACATATAAGAAATCATCGTCGTAAAATCCGATTAATAAACCATATATCTCCTTCCAATTTTCAGGGGGTATAGCTGGATTTGCATATCTACCAGCATATAATACTATTGTTTTATAAGCTTCTGCTTTAAGGATTACTGGTTTGCCCATTTTTTCTTCTATGCATTTATTTAAAACCTCTTCGCTGTTATTAACTTGTTCAGATTGATTTCTCTCCTCTTTATTACGAAATTCTTTTGTCATAATTTTACCTTAATATTCTTAGATAGGTAATAATTACTTCTTTACATTAACATAATAGTTTTCTTAAATAAAATTATTCAAAAAGAGATCGAACCAGATCTTTTAAATTTTTTTATCTCTTCCTCAGAATAATTAAGTTCTTTAAGGATTTCTTTCGTATGTTGACCTATTTGAGGTGCTATACTCCTTATTGTTAAGGGTGTTCTAGAAAATTTAATAGGAGAACCAACATTATGAATTTTTCCAAATTTTGGATGCTCTAATTCAATCACCATATTTCGGGCTTTTATTTGCGGATCCTCGCAAGCTTCATTAAAATTCTTTACAGGCATTACGCAAGCATCAATATTACGAAAAATTTCCATCCATTCGCTTTGAGTTTTCTTTAAAAACTCATTTTGTACTTCTTGAAATACTTCTTCTTTTTCTAATCCTAGTGCGTTTCCTTTCGTAATTAAGTCCTTACGACCAAGACCTTCGCAGACTCCTCTCCAAAATTTAAGTTCAATTGCTCCAACAGAGAGGTACTTATTATCTTTAGTTTTATAAACTGAATAAAAAGGGACCTCACCGTGTAGAGGATTTCTTGGTTTAGTAATTCCATCATACTTATCTTTAGAAAACTGAAACGCCGCAGCCATTGGCATAAAGGAAAAAACGCAATCGGTCATTGAGACATCTATGTATTGACCCTCTTTATTGGGATTTTTCTCTCTCTCAATTAATGCCCCAAGAATACCGATGGTTGAAACCAAACCTCCACCTATATCTGCTGCTTGTACACCGGGGAGGACAGGCTTCCTCTCTTGATCCTTTTTCCCTTTAAATTTTCTTTCTTTATTTAAATCTAATATCCCACAAATCCCAATGTAATTTAAATCATGTCCTGCTATTTGTTCATATGGGCCATATTGTCCATATCCTGTCAATGAACAATAAATTATAGATTTATTAATTTTTGATAGATTCTCATAATCTATCTTCAATTTTTTTGTTATTTTTGGTCTAAAGGTTTCTAAAATAACATCTGCTCTTTCAACTAACTTATAGAATATATCTAAAGCGTGTGATTTTTTTAGATCAAGTGCGATAGACTTTTTATTCCGCATTATAATTGCATTAAATGCACTCTCACGATACCTTCCTTTCTGAAAAAATGGCGGAGGACTTCCGTATGGATATTTAGGATCTTCAACTCTTATAACTTCAGCGCCGAGATCTGCCAATATCATTGAGGCATATGGACCTGGCAACATTCTCGCTAGATCTATAACTACTATGCCTTCTAAAGGTAAACTCATAATAATATAGATTAAAGCTTACTTCTATAAAAAAATTAAGAAAATGTTTAAATTATTTTACTCTCAAATTTCGATAATTTCCGCATCCATCGTTTCAGTATCAATAATCGCAAATGTGGATCTATTTGTTAAATAACCGCAGAGTTCACCTGGATTTACGATCAATACACCATTTTGCTTCCGATTTACCATCTTATGGGTATGACCAGATAAGATAATATCAAACCTTCCAGAATCTGCTAATGCATCAATAGTTTCTTGTTTTGGCATGTGGGATACAAAAATTTTCTTTCCTCCGATTTCAATTATTAGTTCATGACTGTTTTTTGCAAATTCACAAATTTGACCTAAGTTTTGAGTTAGATATAGAATTTCCCCATCATTATTTCCGAAAACGCCGAAAAATTGTGCTTTTATCGATTCATTGAGTTCATTGAACCATTTTTTTACGAAAGGTGCCACATAATCGCCACAATGAATTAGAGCATCAACTTTTTTTTCGTTTATTATAGATACCGCTTTCAATATATTGTCACGATGGTCGTGTGTATCTGAGAAAACTGCTATTAGAATATTAAAATCACTTTTTTATTTTAATTTAAAGAATTAAGAAATATTGTAAGAACAATTATAAAAATCTTGTTTTAGACAAATAAATAAATTATCATTTAATTATTATAAATAGGATTTATTTAAACAAACATAGTGATTAAAAATGATAGAGGAATTCCTAAAAGCTGAGAAAGAAGCTATTGATAATGAATTAGAAGAATATTTCTCTCATTTAAGAAGTATTGAAAAAGAGATTCTAATGAAGGATTTTTTTGCTCACCTTCGAGATTTTATTCTAAATAAGAAAGCAAAAAGACTTCATCCAATTCTATTGATCGCTGCGTTTGCCGGTATTGGAAATCCTATTAATGTTAATAATCAATTAAATCAAATAAGGAAAGTCTCTTTAGCAGTAGAATTGCTACATAGCGGTCACTTGATTCATGACGATCTTATTGATGCTGATCTCGAGAGAAGAGGTGAACCCACTTTTCATATTCAACTTAAAAGTGAATTAAATCAAGTATATGATAACATAAACCTTCCAAATAAAGAAGAAATAATAAAGATGTATGGTAGAGATATGAGTATATTAGGTGGTACCCAAGCGTATCTTTTAGGATTAGATGTTCTTAAAGCTTCAAGATTTTCAGATAATTTAAAATTGCAGGCGATAAATGATTATACAACAGCAATGGATAATTTAATGAAAGGGCAAATTATTGAAGAATATATGAATTACCATAATATTACTATGTCTTTAGAACAATATTTAACTATCGCAGAAATGCAACGGGCAAGTTTGCTTGAGAAATCTGCTAAAATTGGAGCTATCTTAGCTAAAGGCAATCATCATTATCAAATTGACCCTTTAAGTAAAGCGATGAACCTAATTGGTCAAGCTTTTGCAATACGAGATGATATAATTGATATTAAAAATGATATTAAAGCAAGGAAGAAAAAAATAGTATATATATTTGCTGTTCAAAATACAGATGAAGATCAGTCAAAAACCCTAAATGAAATATACCATCTAGAAGATTTAAGTAAAAACGATGTCAAAACAGTCGAAACAATTTTCACTGAGACTAATGCACTGGTAATAGCAGAGCATTTCTCTAAAAATTTAATAAGCCAAGCAAAAGAATCACTTAGAAGTATTTACCCTGATCTGAACAAAAATCAAAAATTATTCTTTAATGAGTTCTCTGATTTTATGTATATGAGAGAATTTTAGCAGTTCTAAGAAAATTACTAGCATACAACATATTGGGTGTTTTGATGCTTTAACATCAAATTGTTTAGTTCTTTAAATACAGCCAGTACATTTTGGTTCTGTAAGGCTGATGTTTTAAAATATCCGTCCATATTTTTTTCTTGGATAAAATTAAGTATCTTTTCTTCTGGAACAAGGTCTGCTATAGCTGTGGATCGTATTAAATCGCTTTTACTTCCAACTAATAACTTTGGAAGGTTTAAACCATTAGCATGTTCTAATACTTGTTGATACCAGAAGTTTAACTGCTCAAATGAATTTCTATTTGTTAAATCAAAAACAAATAACACACCGTTAGCACCTCCCAAAAATTTAGGAATTAAAGCTTTAAATCTTTCTTGACCTCCAAAATCAAATATCGATTGTACATTATAAGTTTCTTTAAAACTATTAATTTCATCTTTAAAACGGATTTTTAGATCAATGGAATGAAAATTGACTCCAATTGTAAGTGATGTGTCGAAATTAAACGAATTAAAGCAAAATCGGTTAAAGAGACATGTTTTACCTGCACTAGGAGGACCTACTATTACGGTTTTAAAAGTAAATAAAATTTTTTTTTCGTGAGTGTATGTATCAATCAAATAAAATACCGATTTTTCTATGGGATTAATTTATATGTTAAGTTTATAACTTCTTTAATTAATACTACAAAAAAAAATTTAGTATTTGGTGTTGAAATATAATGCTTAAATCTTTATTCTAAAAATGCTTAAAATATCTTATTAGCATTAATTTAAACAAATTAAAACATCAATTCGAGACTTATAGAAGAAATATGGTTTTTAAAGTACCTCCAAGTCAAATAATAATCAGACCCCCTGTAGAAGCATATAGTGTATTAATAGCAGTCACTGGAGGTTGCAATTGGAATCGTTGCCGCTTTTGTGGCACTTATAAAGGAATCTATGGAACTACACAAGATTATGCAATACGTCCACTAGAAGAAGTATTAAAAGATATAGATCTCTATGCGGAAAAAAATTATAACGGATATCCCGTTTTTTTAGCTGGAGGTAATCCTACCTCAGCACCTACAGAATATCTGGTAAAAATAATTGAATATGTTAGACTGAGAATGAAAAATGTACCACGAGTGAGCTGTTACGCAAAATCATTAGACATTCTAAGGAAAACAGATGAAGAATTAAAAAGTTTAGCAGAAGCAGGTTTAGATATAGTATACATGGGATTAGAGAGTGGGAGCAGCAAAATTTTGCAAATTATGAAAAAAGGCACAAATGCAGAGTCAATGATTAAAGCTGGAAAAAAAGTGTTAAACTCTGGAATTCAACTTAGTCTATATGTTATATTAGGTTTAGGAGGTAAAAAATTGTCAGAAGAGCATATTAAAGAAACATCTAGAGTACTCTCTGAAATTAATCCTACAATTTTCCGATTCAGAACTTTAAATATTATGCCCAACACTCCACTTTGGGAGGATTGGAAGCGCGGAGAATTTGAGTTGTTATCCCCCGTAGATTGTTTAATTGAAGAACGAAATATTATCGCAAATTTAAGAGAAAATGTCACTTCTCAAGTCTTCAATGATCATATCAGCAACTATTGTTCGTTAGAATCTCCAAACATTAAAAATGATAGAGATGCTTTCATTAAGACGCTAGATTCCTACATCAATGACCCAAAAATAAAAAATTTGCCGCGGAAAAATTTAACACGTATGTAAATAAGTTTCCGCTCTTTGTTCTCTATTCAATGAAAAAATAAAATGTTAAGAAAAAATATATATTTTCAGTAGACTAAATACCTAAAATTTTAAAATAAAAATTGTCTTTATTACTAATACTTAAATTTCAATGTTAAAATTAATATTTATCACATATA
>JBHLLM010000066.1:0-10628 GCA_048885575.1 Candidatus Hermodarchaeota archaeon | reverse complement strand
GTGATTATTGTTTATATCACCATTTTTTAATTTCTTCTTTAGATCAGTCTTATATTTATGAATAAGTTTATGTTTGAGGTTCAGAAATTCGTTTAAGTTTTTGGTGAAGATTTTTTTTAAATTTTTATTGATACTGTCTAAAACCTTAGTTAAATCTGTTATTTGGTTAAGAAATGATTCATTATCTGAATATTGGGAAACTTTTAGCTTTTCTGTCTCAAATTGATTAACAATATTAGCTATTTGGTTAATATTTCCTTGAAGGTCCTCGATAGGAGAAGTCAATTCTCCAATTTTTTTTAGATCAAATAATTGATTATCCATCGCTGATTTTTAAAAGATATTTTGCTAAATTAATTAAATTATTTTAAAATGTTATATTTCTGGTGGGCTAGATTGTTTTGTTTGATTATTTTCTGTTCGTTTAGAGTTTTTGAGCTTTTGCGCTGTATTGCTTAATATATCTTGTCTTTCAACATGGATTGCTGTGCCTCCTACTAACTTTAATGATTTATAAAACAGATCATAGGTTAAACGTTCAGTACTAATAGCTTTCAATAGAGATACTTTTGTTCCCCGTTCAATATCTGAGCCCGAATATCCCTTGGATAATTCTAGTAAACCCTTTATCTTGTTTTTTTTGTGAACTTCGTCCCATAAGATATTACCTTCGAATTCAGAGATAACATACCCTAACCTACGCTCTAAATTATTACTTATTCCCTGAATTATATCATATTCATCATTTAAATCAGTGTATATTGATTCATCAACCCCGATTTTTGCATTTTTAACCTTATTAAGGAATGATTCAATAATTTTTTTTCTTAAATGATAATCAGGGAATTCAAAACTGAAATGGAAGGTGAATCGCCTCCAAATTGCGGAATCTAATTGATTTTGATGATTTGTGGCTCCAAAAATAGCTAATGGTACTCCCTCATAATTTATTCTATCAATAACTTGCAGAAATGATATTACTGCCCGTTTTATTTCACCTACTTCGTGAATATTCGAACGTTCTGATCCGATAGCATCAATTTCATCAAAAAATAATATAAAAGTTCCTCTCTCTTTAGCAATTTCAGCTGCTAATTCTACAACATTTCTAATTTGCTTAATAGTATCTCCGAGTAATGGAGATACGAGCCTATCAGTTTCAACTACGCATAAAGGTATGTTATATTCTTTTGCAAAACCTCGAGTAAGAGAAGTTTTGCCAGTACCCGGGGGTCCATACAAAAGAACAGTCAAGCTGGGATTAAGCTTTGATGCTTTTAATTGTTTAGTAAATTCGTTGTATTTCTTTAAAGCTTTAAAGAAATCATGCAAAATTTCCTTTTTGGTCTCATTGCCTAAGATGTCTTCAATAGACTCTTGAATATTGGAAGGAAAATATACTGCCCCATATTTTCCTATTCTATTTTTAATAACTTCATCAGTAAATGTAATTTGATCTTCCACTTTTTCTTTCGAACCGCTAATTTTTCTCAACTCAATTTATACTAATTTATTTATTTTTTCTTTCTTTATCAAATTTTTCACAATATATAGCTATTTTATTAATAAAATCTTTAAGATTATCAATTTGAGACCCTATAAAGTTAAAAATTTCTTTTCTATACTGTGGGGAATCTCTAATTTTCATCTTATCTAAACCTAAATAGTTAGGAAAGCAGATAAGTTTCATTAAGTAGGGCAATATCTTCTCATTTGTCTGTAAGTCTTTAAAAATGGGATAAAATATGTTTTGATCTGACAATTTCCATTTCAAAATCCCCATGTAAATCAAAAAAGCGAAATTCATTGAAATCCAGTTTATTAATTCTTTTGACAAAAAACCTCTTCTTTGGGAAGCAAATGCCAAATAATATAAATATAATGTTTCGTTACTCAATTGTGGTAGTAATCTTATTCTTCCGTCGGATTGTGTAGTGCTACGTATAAAGTTATTTTCTAGCAATATTTCTACTAAATTTTCTTGAGGAGCGAGAAAAATATCGTCCATAATTCGGAGTCCAATGCGTTCAGCAATTTGATCTAGAGCTTGTTCTTCAGCATTTGCTACGGAATCGATAAAAGGATTAAAAATATCAGCCTTTAAAATCATTGGGAGCTCTTGATTTTCTCTTTCAGGGAAATCTCCAAAATTTGGATCAAGATTAAAAAGAGAAGTAATGTTATTAAACATTTGATATACTTTTGGAGAAATCCCAGGAATCTCAAAGGAATCTGTATCTTCTAATTTTTCTCGATAATATGTATGTGGTTGGAGTATGTGTCTTTGACATTCGTATAAATCAGGTGATACTTCTAACAATTTTCTATATATTACATTTAAATTCCTTCCTCGAGGGAGCAGTTTTTCTTCAATAAATTTAACTAAAACATATAAATAGGTATTTTCTAAATTTTGTTCGTCTGGATTAGTAATATGTTGTAAAACATTTAGTGCACCAACGGATTCATATAAAAACTCGATTATATAATCTTTAATATCTAAGATTGGAATCTGATCTCTATATTTTACTAAAAAATCTTTAATTATTTCGTATATATTTGATCTATACATTGCTGAAAATTCGGATAAAGCTCTTACTTTCCTTATGTTTCTTTTTTCTTCTTCTTCTCGAATTTTGTCCAGAATTTCAGTGTCTAATAGAAGATCTGCATCTAAATCAATAATTATTCTCCTTGTTTCTCTAAGAATAGGTCGCATATGAGTTAAGAAAGTAAGATATCTAGGCAATATGTCAGTCCATTTCTCCCTCTTTCTCCCTGGTTTCACGTTTCTTGTGGCTTTTTTTTTATAACTCATAGTATTCACCAAATATCTCATTTATATTAACTATCGTCATATCCTACTAAAATTTCTGTGAAAATATTTGAAATTTCCACGAAAATAGGAATCTCTACCCTAACTAATTGCCCCAAAACCCACTTATTAACATCTTTAATTAAGAATCGTATCTGGTTATGAATTTTTTTATTTACTTCAGAATCTATTATTTTTGATAACCACAAACCTCCTCCTAACCTGTAAGCGATAATTTTAATTAAAGGCTCGAAGAGAGGTTCTAAAACTTGTCTCATCATCCAAGATTTCGGAATCACGCTCATACTATCTGGATCATAATTGGGATCGTTAAGTATTGGGCTAGTTTCATCGACGGATACTTTAGGTAAAAAGCTTAACAATAGAATTAAAGCAAAAATTGCTGAGATGCCATTTAGAGTATAGGAACCTCCAATTTTATCAAGGTTATCTCTATTTATTGCAATATTAGCTAAAAACATACATATAAACACATTTCTATCGAACGCTTCAGACACATAAGCATAACCTAATTCTTCATCAACTATTAAGTATTTTTCTTTAAGAATTGTAATAATGCTTTCAGGAAAGGTATAAAATGTGTATACTTTTTCTTCACTTCTTCTAATATCTTTTTCAACTATGAGTTCTTTAGAAACTAAACCAAACAATTTAGTTAGTTCTTCAAGTTGTTTTTTAACATAATGACGAGGTTTATTAGGATCTCCAAACATTGCAAAAAACTGATAATCAACAATGTGAAAGTCACTTCTTTTACTAAAAGCTTCAACCATCCTATCTATTATAGGTCCTTGAGTTCCTGAAGCAATTGCTTTCGTTTTTGACGTTACAAAACCGTTTAATAACTCATTTATTATGAAATCTTGCTCGTGAGTTCTGGATTTTATTATTTTTCTAAAAGCTTCAGTAAAGTCTTTTGTATTAGGAAAAAAAGCATTTTGGATTGTATCGTTAATTGATTTTAGAAATATCTCACCATTATTCTTTGGAAAATGAAGCTTCATATTGTTTAATCTTTGAATTAAAGCTTCTTTTGCTCCAGGAATGTTTTCTACATCTCTTTTTTCTAGTTCTTCAATGGCTTTTTCTAAACCTTTTTCAAAGTTTTGAAGCAACTCATTCCAAATAGTATCTTGATGATTTTCCATTATATTCACTAAAGAATCTTTTTGTTTTTGTTATCTACCAATCTAATTCAATTTTTATTTTCTTTAAAGCTTCAATTAAGGGAGTGATAAGCTTTTTTTCGTAAATATTTGGAGAGGCTACCCCTTTTTGTGATTTCCAGCCCATTTGGGTATTTTCTCCTATTTCTCGTTTCCCATATTTTAAAATATGATTTAAATCCCTTACCCACCAATAAAATCGGAGCCATTTTTTATTTGGGTTATCTTTTGAAAAGATTACTGCTAACGCTTTCCATTCCCCCATTAACCATTTAACTGTAATACCGCTAAGAGGCATATAATAATTAATCGGAAAGTCAGTTTGAAAAGTTAAATGGAGCTCCCCAGATGGTATATTGAAGATAGGTTGATTATAGCCTTCAAGGATCACAATTTCGCCGCAATGCTGACACTCGTAATGAGATTTTTCTTTAATCATTTTTTTTTGACATTTTGGACATGTTCGATTTTCAATTATCCGGTATTTGAGAAGGTCTATATATTTCTCTTTTTCTATTATTTCTTTTGTCTTTGGTTCTTGATTTCCATACTTTCCTTTCCATGTCCAAAAATCGTCAAAACTGTTATTAAATTTTTCTAATGATGTAATAATGTTTTTCAAAACTTCTTTCTCGTAGATTTTAAACATCCCAGCGTGTTGAAAGCTTTTCCACCATGAGAGTCTTACATATTTTTCATCTTTTAAATAGGCACTATGGCAAATCAATGCAGCAAATAAACGAGTTTCTGATTTATGTATTATAATTCCCTTTTCACATATTTCATATTGCTTGTTAAGGCTTGCGTTTTTATGGAAATATTCTCCGTCAAAAAATTGGCCATCTTTGATTTGGGTTTCCTTATCTTCATCGATAACGGCATCTTTTTGCTTTTGAATTTTTTTACATTGAGGACATTGGTAAATTCCAGGAACTAAAGCTTCCATTTCGACATTACACGCTTTACATTTCAAAATTAATCATTACGACTAGTTATTAAGTATCTTTCAAAATCTAAATTTAATAATTTTAATTCTTTTTTAGTTAATTTTTCAAGTTCATTATTAACTTCTATTAAGGATTCTCTTAATTCAATGAGAGTACTTTGAATAATATTTACAATATTATCTTCATTAAAAGACACCTTCTCAATAAACTCAAGATATTTAAACTTTTTACCCTTTCCGGAATAATATTTCTTAATTTCTAATATTTTGTGTTCTATTTGTTTCATGTTAAACGAATAATTCATTAATTGTAACATTTTAGAATTCCAGTCTTTAAAAATTGAATTCTCAGTATCAATTTCTTTATGGTCAAATTTATCTGGGAGTTCTATTTTTTCATCTTTCAAGTGTTTGATAATATCTTTATTGTTTTTTATAGCTTCGTGTACTTTTTTTAAAACTGGTTTTGTTCTTAATTTAGGATCAAAAAGATCAATAAATTCGTCAATTTTTTCTTGTATTTCCAAATATCGTTGGTTAATACCTTCAATTGTAATTTCAATTTTAATAGCTTGATAAATATTTCCATATTGGTCTAAGATGTAATAAATATCATCTGGTATTGCATAATCATGATCTCCTATTTCAGAGATAAATGAGTGAATAAAATTACTCTTTTCACACCTTACTCCTTTTAGTTTTATTAAAGCTGAGTTAAAATTCCGTCTAGTCAGAGATTTAAATTTTTTATTTATAATTAAGAATAAAATATGATCTGGTACTGATATTGTTTCATTCTCTATAGTTACCGTTTCTTCTCCTAACCGGATTATGAAATCTTCTTCCTTTTGGTGAAATTCTCTCATACTTCGTATGTTTTTAAACAAACCTAAATCAATAGCTATTTCAATGAATTCGTTATTCCAGAAGTTTAAAACATTGCTTTTAAATATTTCATCTAAAATCAAGACTTTTTCATATGATTCAATTAATTCTATGTCTTTCAGATCCCTAAATAAGTCGTTTCTAATGACATAGAGAAATAAAACAATATATCTCATATCAATATCGTCAAGAACCCTTTCTATCAAGTTCTTATCGGTTTTAATTGACAAATTCGTATGTTCCATACCTAAAATCCACTTACAATATTAATAATCATTCGTTTATTTCCGCTAAAAAGAGTAAGTGAATTAATTAATCATTCCTAAAAAATTTTGCGATTTAAGTTTTATATCTCTTAAAATTCTTAGGGACTGTTTAATGGGATGACTTATAACCAGATTAAGGAGAAAATAAAGAATTCAAGAAAGAATGATATTATTTAAATTTGCAAGAACTGTAATCTATAATTTATTGTGACAAACCTTTTTTGTTATGCTTCGCTTAATTTTTATATATAGCTGATAGTGTTTGAAGAATGGGAAGAAGAAAAAGGAAACAACAAACATATAAACGTGTTAAGAAAGTCCCAAAGATTTTCACCTGCCCGAATAATTAAGTGGTTCTCCCATTTATTACGGACTGCGGTGAAAAATCTGTCAAGGTTGAGAATATTAGAAAAAGTCCAATTGCTACAGTGAAATGTGGTCATTGTGGTTTAACCAAGGAAGTGCTGGTTAATTCAATATCAGAACCTGTTGATGCATTTGGAGATTTTATCGATATTCATTATGCTGATCAAGAACTTCAGAGATTAGAAAAACGTATTGAGAAACTTAAGATTAAGAATGAGTGGGGAGAGTTAGCTTTATGTTATTCAATTCTAACGGATATCTGCAAAGCTAAAGCCGCAGAAGCCTTAGAAGACGAAGATAATGTTAATCTCGATGAAGTAAATAAATGGAAAATTAAAGCTGAAGAATATAAAAGGTTAGAAAAAAATGCTTTGCTTCAATTAGATTCCTTAGAATTGGAAAAGGGTATTAAAACCGATGATGAATCTTTATTTACTGAACATGACGATAGTGATATGAAGAAAGAAAAGAAAATTGAAGATATTTTTGATGATCCTGGATTTCTTGAATTTTAAATTAATCTAATGTTCGTTATTTAGATATTTTTATAACTCAGAATCTACGATTTTTTTTGCAACATCATGGGGAATATATTTCCAAATTGGAAGTTTAAAAATTATATTGAAAAATTGAGTTCGATTTAGTCTTTTTTTTAAAATGAAGTAGCTCCAGTTATTAAACGCTAATTTATTAAAAAGATTCATTAAATTCACTCCAAAAGGGTTAAATCTCGAAGTGAGAAAACTTGCGATGTACGCTCCTAATCGCTTAGTTTGAGGAATTGATTCTGGATAAACAGATTCTGAAAGAGATCTATTAAATATTTCAAAAATTGAAAAGATAGGTATAAGATTATTTATATACTCGTTTATAATCTTATTATAATCCTGATGTTCTAACGATAATGTTGAAAGTGTATTTAATTTATTTAAAGCAAAATTAAAATGCTTTTCTTTAAAATATAGCCACATATTCCCCATTTCATCCCTAATTTTCTCAAACTCGTTAAGTACATCCATTTCTTTAAAACTAAAACCATTTTTCTCCTCAAAGTCAGTAATATATCTTAAGAATATTGAATCTATTGATTTATTATTAAAATTGGAAATAATTTTTTTTTCTTTAGTTTTTTGAAGATCATGGACCTCATTTAAATCTTGATGAATGGTATGAGAATATAATGGAGAAGACCATAACATTTCCATAAGTTGTTCCATAAGCTTAATATGAAGTGAAAATTCTTGAATCTTAGAATACCGTTTAGAAAGTTTCAAACTGGGAATAGAAAAAGTTTTAGATTGATCAATCCTAAATTTAAATCTTTCAATTCTTTTCAAATTGTTAATATATTCTTTTTTTTCCTTTTTATATTGCAGAATCTTCTTAATTAATAGTTTTTTTATTGATATTAGACTTTTTAAATATTTATAGAAGTTAACATTGTAATTTTTAACAATGTAATCGTGAGTCATTAGAGGTATGCTTATTGACTGTTTGTGGATTTCTTTTTCTATGTTCATAGCATGATCTCCAATAGAATAAGAAAACATAACATTTTCAAGAGTTTCATCTAAATTCGAAAAAACGCCTAATTTTTTCGGATCTTGGGTAAAATAACCATGTAAAAGAGTATCGGTTCCTTTAAACATATTATTTTGGTATTCAGAAATAATTACAGATTCAAATTCTCCGGGATGATGCCTCTTAATCCCATATTTCTTACCAACTAAAAAAATTGCTTGATTAGCTCTATGACAAATAGTATGGCTCCATTTAAACAATGGTTCTAATATTTTACCAATAGTTAATAAATACCCATAAAAATCTGGTCCAAAATAAATAGGAAATCCAAAACCTCGAGATGTAGAAAATGTGAATTGGAAAACATGCCTCGTTTTTTCACCTTTTAGGAGTCCGGGAAATTTATAATGAAGTGCTAATCTAGGATATAACGCACCAATTCCCAAATTCATCCACGCTTCAAATAATACTATGCTATCAGGAAATCGAAAAGTATCTCTTTTATGTAGTAAACCCTCATTTAAGAGATTTAAAGCAGTAGGAAGGATATAAAGCCAATCCTTATCACTTTCTATAGATTTCAATCCTTCTCTGAACCTTTTTAACACGATGGGTTTTAATCTCGCTTGTACAAGAGATTTATTGTAATAATAGTTATTGATAACTCTTATAAGGGAAGGGATTTCTAATATTTGCTTTTGAAGATCGTGAGCAATTTTTATTTGAATGACTCCTCTGTCCTTACTTAATGATTGCTGCACTGAATAACCAAGCTAAAACAAGTAATTTATTATATTGATATATTTTTCTTTTAATTTTAATCTTAATTGATTTCATAAAGTATTTTGTAAGAAATTATAGAAGTAAGAAATAAATGAATATGTTTTCAATTTAAAAGGGTAAAATACATATAATCTAGTTGAAATTCTAGCTTATTGTCCTGATTGAGCTCTTTTTGAAAATAATTGCTTTAGTTCACCCATTATAGCACCTCTCAAGCTTACTGGATTTGCTGGACGCGTTGCTCCAGGTCCTCCAGGGCCTCCAGGAGGGGGCGGGGGTCCACTAGGGGGTCCGCCAGGGGGTCCGCCAGGGGGAGGCGGTATGCTACTAGGAGCCGAAGGAGCTGTTATAGCTGGAGATGATCCAGTCCCTCTTGTTCTTAATGATGAAAGCTCATTATTCATAGTGTTAAATCGTGATTCTAATGTAGAAATTCTTTGTCCAACACCTGCTAAAGACTGATCTACTAAATCGGGTATCCTTAGTATTACAGACATCATCCTTTCAACGATATCTCCAAAAGCGTTTAATTTTTCTTCAAGTGGGGCCTTTTTAGTCTCTTGCATGAAATTTGCGAATTCTTCTGCCATTTTACTCTCTCTATTTTAATTAAAACGATTTATGCTAGTAAATTTTCTAAATATTATATATTTGAACTGTTTAATAAATTTAAGCTCATACATTACATTAGAATTGAAAAATAAAATTAAAAAAAAGACTACTCTCAGCTAGATTTATTAACTGAATTTTTTAAATTAACCCAGAGTTCATCTACTTCGTTTTTAACCTGAAGAAATTGATCAATTTTTTTTAGTAACACATCCCGTGCGCGATCAAAATCTCTCTGAAGGTCATTTAATTCGGATTCTAGGATTTTCATTTTTTCTCCTTCAATTAAATCGTTCTTCTTTTTTTCGACCGATAAAGCCTTTTTTATGACCACACTTCGCTTATTTGCAACTTCACTTAATGCTGATGCAAATTCATTTTTTTTTTCCACTAAATAATCTTTTTTTATCGCAAGGTCTTTAATAGAATCGATATATTTATTGTTTACATTAATATATTCGTCGTTTTTATGGATAATATCCTGAAAATACTTTACTTCCTCATCTTTAATATTAGATCTTTTCTCTCTTACTAGCGTTTGCATTTGTTTCAATACATCTCTAAAAGTTCTATTTAACATATCCCGAGCTAAATTTGTTTTTCTTAAATTATCGGCATATTTTTTTTGAGAATCGATTAGTAGGCTCTGGGCTTTCGCTAATTTTTTTATTTGATTTGCTAATTCTTTTTCCATATTTGCTAGTTCAAGTTCATCTTCATGTGTAATAATTGGGCTCATTATAATTAAACCAACTTACTTAAGATTATTAATAATTTACAATATAATTGTTATGTAAATTCATTATTATTATATTTAGTCTTTTTAATTGTAAACTAATTATGAGGAAATAAAGCAGTAAGTATATTATCTCTATAGTTTGCTTTGATAACTTTTGCTACTATATCTTTTCCAATTAGTTCTTCGGAAAAAATGATTGGTTTTTTTAATAAAATTTTAATTCCAAGATTATCGTTAATTTTTCCTATACATTCATTAATCCACCTTCCCATTGAGACGATTTTGATTTTTATTAGGTCGTCTTTTTTAAGATCTAAAGTGGAAACTTGAGTCCTCTTATGAATACCAAAATCTTTTGGTCCAAGTTTTAGTTTAATCCCGTACTTCTTTTCTAATCTTGACAGATGTAAATAAAAATAGTCCCATGATTTTGGTTTGATTTTTTTTAGTGTTCTCCCCGTCTTATAAATTAAATACTTTTGAATACCAATTTGAATTTGCTGCTTAGAAA
>JBHLLM010000065.1:0-10695 GCA_048885575.1 Candidatus Hermodarchaeota archaeon | reverse complement strand
ATAACTTGAATTACTTCATTTAAGTCGTTTCCTGCTTTATTAGCATATAGAAGGGATTCAATAGTTCCAATCATAGTAGAAGCTATGAGAATTTGATTGCTCATTTTAGTATGTTGTCCTGCTCCTTCTTTACCCATATAGGATATGTTTTGCCCCATGAGTCCGAAAAGAGGTAAGACTTTTTCATAACTCTCTTTATCACCGCCAATCATAATAGCGAGTGTTCCATTTTTCGCTCCAGCATCTCCTCCAGATACTGGTGCATCCAAAGATGACACTCCTATTTTTTTCGCTTCATTATAAATCTTTTGGGCTAAAGAAGGCTCAGAAGTTGTCATGTCTACTACAATCGAACCCCTTTTTATCGATTTTAGAATTCCATTTTCTCCTAAATATACCTCTTCAACATCTTGAGGGAATCCGACAATTGTAAAGACAATATCGCTTCCTTCAGCAACTTGTCTAGGGTTCGAGCACCAGATCGCACCCTTGTCAATTAACTTTTTTGCTTTTTCTTTGGTTCGGTTATAGACTGAAATTTCATATCCCGCATTTAAAATGTGAATACACATAGATTTTCCCATTACTCCAGTTCCTATCCAACCTATTTTTTTATTCATAACTCCCATCCTTTTATACAATTAATTATAATTATATTAACATGATTGAAGTAAACAAATTTCTAAAATATTTTTTAACAATCATATCGTTTTTATTCCTCTCGATAAATTAAAACACCTATTAATACTATTATAACACTAAGTCCCCAGAGAAAACCCACTAGGATAATAAGATTAGTTGCTCCATCATTTACTTCAGAGATTTCTCTTAATACTGAAGGTAATATTATCATAACTAAAATAGTCAAAGAGCAATAAATTATTCCCAAGAATTGACCAAGTGGCTCACCCTCCAAACCACTGTATCGTTCCTTTATTTTTAACTCAAGAAAAGCTCCTATAGCGCCAATGAATAGGAAGAGAATACCGAATGTTGTTCCTATAGAAAATAGCAATACATCTAAAGGAAATCTAAATAAGGTTATAGGCCAATTAGATATCAGGACTACTATTAATGCAAGTAGATAAAGATATCCTGTAACTCTCGATTTTTTCAACCTATTTCTCTCTTATCTTTCGTAAATCTATAATACTGATTTGTAATGATTTTTTTTATTGCCAAAATAGATTTCCTTTTTTCACATTCTCTATCCTGGTCCGGTGTTTAAGTGCAGAAACAGCTTGAACAGCTTCTTTAATCGAATGAAACACGGGAATGTGAGCGAGTTCCAAAGATTCGATGATTAAGGTGTATTTTGGGACGTACGGAACAAAACATACAACTGGTTTATTTTTATTGGTAACGATATTTGCTATCCTTCTTCCTATTTGAAAAGATATATTAGGCGGATATGGAAGCAATAATAATATTATACACTCAATTCTATTGATATCTGATAAATATCTTACTACATCTTCAATGTCAGTATCAACTACAGAGCCTGTTAAATCTATTGGGTTGTTAAAAGAAGCTATTTCTCTAGCTGAAGGATTCATTAACTCTTTTAAATCTTTTTTTTCTTGTCTTTCAAGTCGGACTGCATTCAAACCATATTTTTTCAGCATGTCCGATGCGATTACGCCGTGTCCTCCAGAAACCGACACTATCACGACATTACCGTAAGTAATCACATTTTTCCCAAAGGGATTTTTTCGATGAGATAGGACATCGTAGACTTTGAGACAGGTTAATAACTCACTTTCTGAGTTAGGTTGTATTATTTGATATTGTCTTAACGCTGCGCTAAGGATTTTGTAATCTCCTGCTAAACTGGCTGTATGTGATTGGGTAGCAACTTTACCTTCTCTAGTTTTTCCTCCAAAAAATGTCACTACTGTATCTTGTGATTCTTTAGCTAACTGCAAAAATTTTCTAGCATTGCCCTCTTTGAATCCTTCTAAATAGAAAGCAATATTTGATGTCTCTTGATCAACTTTGCTAAAATACTCTAACAGCATTAACTCATCTACAACTGCGCGATTTCCGATAGAAACTGCAGTTGAAACCCCTATATTCCTCTCACTGAACTTTACAAAGAATTGGTCAACTAAGACACCTCCCGATTGACTGATTAACGCTACGGAGCCTTTTGGGGGTCTAGTAATGCGTTCCGTAGGCAAAAAGATCGTGTCAACTGTAGGACTTGCGTAAACGCCTAAACAGTTCGGACCGAGAACTGCAATATTATTGTCGAACGCAATTTTCTCGAGTTGCTGTTGCCTTTTCTTACCTTTGCCACCAATTTCAGCAAATCCTCCTCCTATTATTACACAGGAAGGGATGTTTAAATCAACACAATCTTGAACATATCCTAAAGTATCGTCAGGTCCAACAGCAATAACCAGTAGATCGGGGACTTCAGGTAATTTATCTAATTTTTCGTATAGTTGGATTCCTTCAAGATTTCCTCCATTTGGATAAATACCATATACTTTAACATTCATTTCAAATTCATTTTTTAACAAAACGATTCTCCCAGGACTCAATGGATTCTTTTTCGAAATTCCAACTACGGCCATCGATTTTGGTTTGAAAAGCTTTTCTAAATTCATTTTGACCACAAAGAGAAATCTAAATATATGAGTTACAGAGTTCTATAATATTTAATTTTGTCTCTGTAATACCTGATAATTTAAATCTCACCTAGAAGAAAATGTTATTCTCTAGAGGGAAAAGGTATTAAAAAAGAAACTTTATTTTTATAATCTCGGTAGGATTCACCAAACCTCTCCTCTAAATCCTTTTCCTCCCATAACTTTACGAATACTACTAATAGGGAAGTCACAATAAATGAAAAACCAATTAATAGAAAAATTGAATTAAAAAGGAATCCAAGACCAACCCACACTAATATATAACCAAAAATCATAGGATTCCTGCAATATTTATATGGTCCCTTTACAACCAAGACTGTAGTTTGCGTATCTTTTAAAGGCACAGGAGTTCCTTTTCCTCTTCTAAATATATCAAGGTTTGCCCATATAGCCCAAAAAAAAACCACAAATCAAGACGGGAATTCCTATGAAATTATTAATCGGAGGAGAAATAATTATTGATAAACCTAAAAGAGAATCTAGGAATAAAGAAACTAAGATACCAGTAAGAGGAAGAACTATTAGAACTAGTATACCGCTCCATATTAACGTAAAAATCCTCAACTTTAAATTTCTTTCTTTCCCTTGACTCATACTAAGAAATTATTATATATAGGTATTTAAAATTTAGGTTTTACAGCCTAATTTATGGTAAAATTAATGGACAGATGAAGATGAAGAAAGAGAATTTCTCTTCTAAATCTTTATAAAGATTTAGAAGAAATATGATCATTATTAATTTATTTAAAATTGATGTTCATGAGCAAAAGTCAAACAAGAAAGTTTTCGTATAAACACGCAGTCTCATATAGCATTGGTCAAATTTCTGATATCGCATCATACCAAGCGTTCACATTTTTAACTTTTACCTTTTACTTTGCAGTGGTGGGACTTGATATTGGGTGGATAACTCTTGGTTTTATTATTTGGTCAATATGGAATAGTTTCAACGACACTTTTATTGGGTATTTGTCAGATAGAACTCATTCAAGATGGGGTCGTCGAATACCATGGATTATGGTGTCAATATTACCGATTGCTACAATTCTTTTCTTCTTATTTTTACCACCTTTTTCTTATGGGATTATTGATGAAACAATTAATTTTGTGTATTTTCTCTCCATAATCATAATTTTTGAGCTCTTTTTTACGATGTACGATATTAATTTCACATCTTTATTCCCAGAAATATTTATTACGGAGGAAGAAAGAGCTAAAGGGAACAATGTAAGACAAGTTTTTGCAATTTTTGGGTTAATAGCTGCTTTTCTCTTACCAGGTATATTCATCTCCAGTTATACAAGTCCTGTACCAGGGGAGTATCCTATGTTTGCTATTGTTGTTGCGATAATTATTATTATCCCAGGATTAATATTCCTTCGATTTTCACCAAAAGGAAGAACAGAATTCAGGCAAGAATACAAAGAAGCTCCTAATTTCTTCAATGCGCTAAAGTTCTGCATAAAAAGCAAAAGTTTCTTGAGATATATCCCCGCGGAAATTGCTAACTGGTTTGTTTATGGAATGCTCCCCGTAGTTGTTCCACTTTATGGTGAATTTATCCTAGGATTTGGGGATCCATTTATGATTTCTCTATTATTAGGAGTTACGTTTTTATCTGCTGCATTCTTTATGACTCTTCTTTGGAAACCGCTAGTACAAAAAATTGGTCCAAGGAAATCTTGGTTGATCTCAATGACTATTTGGATTGCTACTTTAGCTCCATTATTTTTTCTAGGTCCCGGAATGGAAGTTGCTGCATTTGTAGTGTTCTTTTTGATAGGAATAGGTTTGTCGGGTTCCTTATATATTGTTGATATAATTATTGCTGATATAATTGATGAAGATGAGGTTAGAAAGGGTGTTCGTAGAGAGGGTGGCTATTATGGCGTGAATATTTTCTTTCAGAGATTTGCAACAGTTTTTGTGTTTTTAATTATAGGTCCTGTCTTTCTTATTGCTGATTGGGGAGAATTTAGCCCAATTATTATCCCTGATTTTGAATTGAGAAGCTTAATGTTTATCTACCCGGCGATTGCTTTGATAATTGCAATAATCGCAATTTATTTTTACCCTTTAGACGGAGATAATTTGAAACAAATCAAAACACTTCTTAGGGAATTGCATGAAAAAAAAAAATTAAAAGTTAACTAACTTTTTTTTATTCTTTATATTGATTATTGATAAATTAAACATTATTGTATAGGAAATGTTCACTAACTATTTAAAAGAAAAAAAATTGATTTAGATTAATTAAATTTTATATAAATTTCTTATGTGATTCTATATGAGTGAAAAAGAGAAGGGAACTCTTAAGAAAGCGTTTTTTTACAGTTTTGGGCAAATAAGCGATCAAACATCGTATCAAACATTTATACTCCTAATTTTCACATTCTATTTTGCAGTTGTTCAGATTGATATTTGGTTGATCACTTTAGGATATATTCTATGGTCGATTTGGAATATGTTCAATGATCCAATGATAGGTTATTTATCTGACAGAACCCATACTAGATGGGGCCGCCGATTACCATATATAATTATTTTCTTCATACCTTTAGCTTTAACCATGTATTTCTTATTTACACCTCCCTTACCAATCGGTCCTGCAAATCAAATTGGCAATTTCTTTTACTTCTTAATAATCATAATAATATTTGAATTGTTTTACACTGCTTTTAGTTTAAACTATACATCCCTTTTTCCTGAAATCTTCTTAACTAAGAACGAACGAACTAAAGCAAACAATATCCGTCAAATTTTTACAATCATTAGCTTAATATTTGCTTTTATTTTACCCGGATTTATAATAACAGATTATTCAAACCCATTACCTACAGCATTACCCGAATATCAGCTTTTTGGAATAGTTGCCGGTATTATTGTTGTCGCTGGAATTTTGGTTTTACTGTTATTTGGTCCAAGAGAAAGACCTGAATTTAGTGATGATTATAAGAATGCATATGGATTCTTTAAAACCATTAGACTCTGCTTTAGAAGTAAATCATTTAGGTTTTATGTAATTACTGAGCTTTGCAATTGGTTTGTATTTGGTATGTTACCGACAATTATTCCTCTTTATGCAAAATTCGTGTTATTACAAGCTGATGCATTTATGGCTTCACTACTTTTAGGCTTGGCATTTATATCAGCAGCAATTTTTGTTACAATCTTATGGAAGCCAGTTGTCCGTAAAATAGGTAACAGGAAAGCTTGGATGATCTCGATGGCAACTTGGATTATTGCACTTTCACCGTTAATTATAATATCGGATTTTACGATAGGATTGATTGTATTCTTCTTTTTAGGCGTAGGATTAGCCGGTTCAATATATATAATCGATCTAGTCGTTGCAGATATCATAGATGAAGATGAACTCGCTACGGGAATGCGTAGAGAAGCTGGATATTATGGAGTAAATGCTTTTGTTCTGAGGTTTTCAAATATCCTTGTAATATTGGCAATAGCAACTGTTTTTGACACAGTGGGATGGAAAACTTTTGATGTAGGAGTTGATCCAATACAAGTAGCTCTTGGATTAAGATTATTAATATTCGTTTTCCCAGCAGTAGCTTTAGCGATTGGGATCTTAGCAATGTATAAATATCCTTTACACGGTGAAAAACTCAGTAGCATAAGAGAAAAAGTTGATGAACTGCACGAACAAAAGAAAGCAAGAATATAATAAATATTGAAATTATTTTTTTTTTCTTTGATTTATATTATAATATAGGAGACTTTAGAGTGGAATTATCTACATTATTATTTTAATATAAAAAATTAGATAAGAAAATAAAAAGATTAAATAAAAAAAATCAGAATTCGTAACCACATTTCTTACACACATGTTTTTTAGCGTACATGGGTATGTGCCCAACATAAGATAAAACTTTTGATTTATCTTCAATTTGCTTAATTGCATTTCCAGTAGATCCACACATAGGGCATGTAGTTCTTTCTTCGCCAGGAAAACCGCCCGCACCCAGCTCTGGGGGCTTTAATTCCCCTAATTCGGTCTCAACTTCCTCTAAATGAGAGGATTGAGCATTAATTAACTTCTCTTTTTCACTAATTAATTCGGTCAATTCTTGAACTTTAGTGTCTTTTTGGAGCAGTAAATTATTCAATTCCATTAATTGACTGTTTAGGGATGTATTTTCATCTTGAGTAACGGTTAGCTTATTAGTTAATTCTTGAATTTCCGCTGTTAACATGTCGCTTTGTTCTTTATCATCTGAAGTTGTACTTTCAAAACCCTTTATTTGAGTTTTAGATTCTTCTAGCTCAGAAGATAGATCTGAGATAGTAATCCCAAGTTCATCGATTTTACCTTCAAGTTCGCTTATTTTGGAGTTCGCTCCTTCAATTTCAGAATTTAAATTCGAATTAGATTTTGCTTTTTCTTCAAGTTCAGCTAAAGTATTTTCTAGCTTTGATCGGGAATCAACAAGCTCTGCTTTAATAGTGTCAAGGTTGGATTTAGTGCTTTCTAAGTTTTTTGTTGTAATTTCAAGATTTTCATTCGTAGATCTCAGGTTAGCCTGCGTTCTACTTAACTCATTTTTCGTTTCAGTAAGTTGCTTCTCTAAATCATTTACTTTAGCTCTTAAATCTAATAGGAAGCGGCCTTCAACCTTCTGGCCTTTATCTGGATGTTCTTCAGCTTTTTGCCAATCTATCGAAATTTTTCTCACTCTCTTGTATAATGATTGATTTTTTTTGTAGGTTATTTTTTATTATATTATAAAGTATATAATGGATCTGTTTTAAAAATCTATTTTATAATTAATTAATATTGAATAATAACAATTGTGTAAAATTTATTTATCTTATGCTTGTTATAATATAATAATAGCGATTCATCAGTTTATTGTGAATTATTGTGGAAAGCGTAGATGATTCTGAATTTGAAATGGAATTTATATCAACATCTGGAGTTTACAAAACTCCTTTTTCTTTGATTATAATCATACAATTATTTGTTGGGGGCTTAGTTTTGTTTTTTGTGAATCTGTGGTTTATAAATAGCTTATATTATCTCTTAACAGGAACACAATTTTATTCCTTCGGATTAAAAGCAGAATGGTATTATTGGTTATTACTTCCTTTAAACATATATGGCAATATTTTTCTATTTGTATTTACGGTTATAGTATTTTCTGCAGGGATTTTCAGGTTATTAAACAAACTTTCACATCCTAGAGAGGGCGTATTTCAAAGAGGGAGTAAAGATTGGAATTTTATGCATAGAAGATTTTGGACTGCATTTTTTCCTATTTGGTTGGCACGTGCGTTACCATTACCTTGGCTTGATATAATTGCTTATAGATTTTTTGGTACTCGAGTTGGGAGAAGTGTTGTTTTATACGAAGGATATGTTGATCCGGAATTTGTCGAAATAGGTGATTTTACTATGACATCGTTAAATATCTGCATATTTTCGCATTTAATCTATCAAGATAAAGTGATTATTAAAAAGGTGAAAGTTGGAAAAGCGTGCGTAGTAGGACCACATACTATAATTTCACCGGGAACAGTAATGGAGGATTTTGCTGTATTAGGAGTAAATAGTTACACAAGAATAAACCAGAAGTTAGAAGGAAATTTAATTCATGTGGGGACTCCAGTAAGTATCACATTACCTATTCAATCAGTAGAAGAATCTCAACAAAAAGCTGTGAAAGTGAAAGCAGGGGTCATTGATTCGAAAGACAAGCAGAATGAATCAAATATGAATTTAAAGGAGGGAGGATAAATGTTTCAACCAGCGAGCTTAAAGGGTGAATCTCCAGTACCCATAGATGAAGGGATTAGAAATAAGTATTTAATTCTATACATAATGATAATTATCCTAAGCTTTATTCCATGCTCCCTTTTTGAGTTTTGGTACGTTACTTTTTTTTGGAGCGAGACAATATTTTGGACTTTTTTCCTACTTCTTCCATTTAATGTTTTGGCTGCAATTTATATAATTCAATTTACTGCTATATTAACATCAGTTTTAATTTTAAAAGTTGTAAATCTAATACATGTTCCAAAAGAAGGAATTTTTAAGCGATCTTTACAAGATCATGATTATCTTTTTTGGAACATCCGAAATATTATTAAAAAGTGGCCTATATATGTTATGGCGTCAAATCCATTTCCATGGTTTAAAACTCGTTTTACATTAAGGTTTTTTGGAGTAAAAATAGGCAAGAAAACGATTTGTGACAATAGTTGGATATCCTCAGAATTTGTTTCAATTGGAAAGAACGTTATTATAGGGATGAACTCATCGATCTTGAGTTTTGGAATTGAACAAGATAATTTTATTTTGAAAAAAGTTAGGGTTGATAACAATGTTCTTATCGGAGCTAAGTGCGTTCTTTTACCTGGTACTCTCATGAAACGAAATGTGAGTTTATCGGCTCATTCCTATACAAATCATAATGCGATTTTAGAAGAAAATTCATTTTATATAGGACATCCTGCAAAATTAAAAAAAATAGAGTAATATGATATCCGAGAACAGTGTAAAAATTAATACGCAAAATAATTTGAAGTCGAAAAAGAGACTTGTGATAATATCTGACACGCATATTACTCACGCTGCAGGAGCATTTAATCTTCACGCCTTTAACATTGGAATTAATAAAGTTAACAAAATTAAGAAAGCATCGCTATATTTAAATTTAGGAGATATCACTCATTTGGGAACCTTATTAGATTATGAATATGCTTTAGAGCAGTTTAAGAAATTCAATCCAGTATCGAAGAGTCCAATAATGGTATTGATCGGCAATCACGATGCGATGAATGTAGGTTATTTATTATTTGAAGAAATGATTGGTAGGAGGCATTATGCTTATGAAGATGAGGATATTTATATTCTCGGTATTGATAGCACGAAACCTGATCTACCCGGAGGAATTATTCACCATAATGTTATTAATCTGGTTAGAGAAGAATTAGAGAAACCAGAAAGAGAAAATAAATTCAAAGTTATATGTTTTCACCACCAATTAATTCCCATACCTTATACAGGAAAAGAGCGATCTGCAATAGATGACTCTGGAGACATGCTTAAAATGCTTTTAGAGGCAAAAGCAGATTTAGTTCTTAATGGTCATCGACATACATCTAATCTATATACTGTTAGTAGTAGCGATAAAGATTTATTCATTTTCAATGCGGGAACTTTTTCATGCAATAAAACAAGATATCGAGAATTATTTACTTATTCCGTAATTGATATAGAAGGTAACAATCTAAATTTTAAAGTAATTCCTATTTTGGATTCAGGTTCTACACACGAAATTTTACGCGAAATAAATTATTATATTCCTTTACAAATAGGAAAAAACCAGAAACCTATTGCAAGATTTATTCAATTATCAAATTCATTAGTTTCAGAGCAATTTGAAGGCGAAGTTAGTAATCTAGATAAAGCTATAGGAAAAATTAATAAAATCGAAGAAGTTGATTTGGTGGTTCATACGGGTAATCTGACAAAAAATAGTTTTAAGGAAGAGTTTAAGACAGCGAAGGATAAACTTCGTCAATTTGAACACCCCTATTTAGTTGTTCCTGGATTTACAGACGCAAAACCTCTCGCTTGGGAATATTGGAGACACTATTTCGGAGAATTTAATCCATTATACGAGAATGATAAAATTTATTTTCAGGGTATGAATTCTACCACCTTAGATTCAAAGGATGGGTTTATTGGCCGAAAAAAATTAAATAATTTTATCGAAAAAGTGTTATCGCTTAGTCACCAGAAATTATTTGGAGTGGGTTTTTTTCATAATTTAATTCCTACTCCATTAAGCGTGTGGAGAACGGAATTAATTGATTCTGGTGATGTTCTTTCTCAATTTGCCAACTCACAGATAGATTTGGTGTTAAATTCTTCTCCAAGCATATCTTTTAATGTTAAAATTGAAAATACTGTTTTTTCTAATGGAGGAAACCTTGTAGGCGAGTATTTTGACGAGGTATTTATTGAAATAGAGATTTATAAGAAAGGGTTAGTTGTATTGAAAGAACATGACTTAAG
>JBHLLM010000064.1:7430-10707 GCA_048885575.1 Candidatus Hermodarchaeota archaeon | reverse complement strand
AAAGAGAGCAAACCAAGCTAATAAGTGATGAATTACAAATTTACCTTAAAGATATATTTGACCATATTTACAGAATTAGCGATCTCTTAGAAAATCATCGAGATATAATTTTTGGCATGTTAGATATGTATCTTTCAAGCGTAAGCAATAAAATGAATGATATTATGAAAGTCTTAACCGTAATTTCTACAGTATTCATCCCTCTATCATTTTTGGCTGGATTTTACGGAATGAATTTTAGCTATGCACCAGAGTTCTCTAATCCGTATGCATACCCCATATTAATTGTAGCAATGATTACCATTGCGTCGTTAATGCTCATATTTTTTAAGAAGAAAAATTGGATTTAAAAATGTATCCAATTTATTCAATTTGATTGCATTACTTAAAGATTAACCTAGAAGAATATCTCTTAGATGTTTAATTTTTAATAAAATTTATTAAAAGCGTTATTTAAAAATTTAGATATTAAAACAGAACTATTGAAAAAAAAGGCCAGTGCTTTAATGGATCCTAATCAACTAATATTGCTATTGTTATTATTAGGGCTTTTGATGGCATCTTTAATAATATTGCTAAAACTATCTATTGAACAATTGAAAGAGAAAACAAATGAATATTTTATCTTTATTACTTTGATAGGTATTATTATAACATTTTTAATCCCGTTAATTTTAGGAACGTTGCAATTAATAATCTAGCTTAATCATATAGTTATGTTAATTTAACTTATTCTTTTTTTTCTATTTTCTGTTTTTCTTGTTCGAGTTCAATATATTTTTTTTCTAAATCACGGTTTAAATTTAAATATTCAAGATCTAAATCGCTCAATTCTTTAGTTATTCTTTTTTCATCACCTTCGATTATTCCTTCCGCAATATCATTCAATTCATTCTTTAAACTTTCAATTTTGTTTGCTTTTTCTTTAATTACATCTCTTAAATCTTTGATCTCTTCTTCTTTAGCTATTATTTCTTTTACTATCAGCTCTCCTTCATCCATATCGATTAAATCTTCTATTTTTGTGATGTATCTTTTTATTGCCGTTAACTTTAATTCTTTTTCTTCCTCTTTTTTGAAAAAAAGAGCAATATTACTCTCCTCTCCAAGCTTTAAAATAATAATAGACATATCACTCGTTTCAAAAATAATCTTTTTGTATGCTTCAAATGGATAATTAACAATTTCGTAAAGCTTTCTTGTATGATTTACTATTTCAGCTAAATTTTCTCCTAATTTTGGTATATTAATCTCTTGTTCAAATGTTGTTTGGAAAATTGTGCCATTGTTATAGAACATAGCAACATGCTTAACTTCTGGCAAAGCTGCTTTAATTCTTAGAATATTTTTAAATACCATCTCGCGATCACCTAATTATAATTCCTCTTATCTTATTTTTAAAAGCTTCGATATGGGTTTTAATCTTTTTTGGTCCGAATTTATTCAAACAATATAATACTATTATAATAACACCTAAAATTCCAATAATACTAATCCCGATATTTGGATAATAAATTAAACAATAATAGAGTGAAATAATTATCAATTGATAGTTTGTTGTTATAAATCCTAATTTAAAAAAAGCTTTAAAACTTATTGGGCGCTTATTTTGCTCAGCTATATTAACTACAAGAATATTATCGCCTAATGGCGTGAGGTTGTCCCCCCAATTAGCTCCAAATGAAAGACTGTAAAAAATCTGTTTTCTATTAATTAATGAAGCAGTTGTAGTCATAACATCGGCAACTGGAATTAATACTTTTGTGATGGGGATATTATCAATACAACTACTCAAGTACGCTGAAAACCATAGAATTACGAGAAGTTGGAAAAAGATATTATTGCTCCCCAGACTTAAAATGAAAAGCCCTAAAACATCTGTTGCTCCTGTTATTTCCAATCCTCCAACTATAATAAAAATTCCTAACAAATAAAAAATTAACTCAAAATCTATTTTATTAATGATTTCTTTTGGATTCAATCTCGTAATGACAATTAAAATTAAAGCCATAGTTAAAGCAATGATATCTGGAGAAAGAAGCGAAGAAGGAATAATTATGAGTAATGCTAATAAAACTACTAAAGAAAATAATGATTTATATAATAATCTTCTATTTTGAACGACATTCCAGACATCAAATTCCTTTAATGCCTTTTTACCTTCTTCTGGTATCGTTAACTCATTTTTATAAATTAATATGAAAAATAAGAGCGTAAATATAAAAACAATTATGGAAATTAATCCAATATTAATAAAGAATTCTAAAAATTCAATTCCTGCGAAGGTAGCAATTAAAATATTAGGAATTGAGGAAATTGAAAAAATAGTCCCCCCTATATTTACTAAAATTGCTTGAGTAAGAATATAAGGACCAGGATTTATATTTAATATTCTCGAAACTGTAATAGTAAGGGGTATAATAATAATGACAGTTAAGATATTATTTAAAATAGCGGAGATGAATACTGTCACACAACAAAATATTATCAATAAGAGAATAGGCTTCCCTCCTGATAATTTAATCAATTTTGCTGCTATAAATTGGAATGCACCAGCTTCATGCGCAATTTGAACTATCATCATCATTCCAATAATTATGATTAAAGAGTGGAGATTTACAAACCCGTCTCCCGCAGAACCAAAAAGTAAATCAACTATTATAGGAAAATCTAAACCCTCAATAAAAATTAGCACAAAATATGTAATTACCGCACCCAATAAAGAAGATATTGCTCTATTTAACTTTTCTGTTAAAATTAAAATAATTACCGCTATAAAACATCCTAAAATGATAAATATACTTATTATCAATGTTTCTCAGACTATACCATTCATAATTAATTTCATAAAGAATAAAGTATTTAATACAATCTATTAAATAAAGCTTATTTACGAATGACTCTCTGTAACTACTTTTTATTATGAATTAAATATCCAAAAAAAGATTATCATTTTTATTTCCTAGTACTATTTTTCTATAATTGATGACTTAATAATTATTTTCAAAATGTTTTTTAATTTTGATTGTTTTTATTTATTACAATTTAGTAAATGTACCGTTACCATTTAATTGAGGTATTGTTAGTTGAGTATAGATGATTTGATAGGTTTTTTAAAAAAGAAAGGTTTTAGAGATACTTTAGAAGTCTTAATGAATTCGAAAGGACATAAGATTGATAAACACTCCTTCTATAGCGAATTAAACAAATTTAGTTACTACAATTCATATTTCCGCGTCAAGGAGGATTTAATAGAGCGAGGGTTGATTGCTATTGA
>JBHLLM010000064.1:0-7330 GCA_048885575.1 Candidatus Hermodarchaeota archaeon | reverse complement strand
GATACGATTATTAAATCTATAGAGGAGATAGGTGGAAAACCTGTAGCTGTTTTGTTGACTCATGGACACTTTGATCATACTATAAAGGTTGGTAAAATCTTACGAGAATTTCAAATTCCATTGATGTATAGCAAAAAAGAATATGATTCTGGAACTTTTACTCAAAAAGAGGCTGACAGATGGTTGGTAGAGGGGGACATTATTGATGTAGGAGAATTAGTTCTTCACACCTTAGAAACACCGGGACATAGTCCCGGTTCTCTGTGTTTCTATTCCGCTGATGTTATGGAATTTAATGGAAAAAAGATAGATGGAATCTTATTTTCGGGGGATTTAATCTTCAGAGGAAGCGTTGGAAGAACAGATTTTCAAGGGGGTAGTCAAAATCTCCTGTTTTCAAGCATAAAAGATAAAATAATGAATAATGAAAACTTAACAGATAACTTTATTATTTGTCCCGGGCACATGAGCTTAACGACAATAGGAGAAGAAAGAGCCAATAATATGTTTAGAAAGTTTTTCCTTTAGTGATTTAAGATATAATTAAAATTAAAAAGAGGGTATTACTTTAGGATAATTAGAATAAGCTGTTCCTCAAGAGCAATCATAGTTTCTCCTTTCGAAGTTTCCAAGCGAATAAATTTTAAGCCCCCTTCTTTCAGTGCATCGACCACTTGTTTACCCTTACCTATCAGTGAAGTTACATAAGCAGAGATCTCTTCACTTATTTCAATATCCATGTTAGAATCTATTGGTAAGCCACTTGAGTCGCAAATTATAACGCCGCGAATACCTTCTCTTTCCTCAAAACGACGTATAATCGCCTTAACTTCTTGCCTATTAATCATATCCTAATTTTCACCATTCACGCATTAAATAAATTAATTTAAATTTTAATGATATAAATATAATATATTCAATATTTAAAAAATTATCATCTTCTTTTAATTCTTTTAATAAGATATAAATAATATAAGGGTATTTTGAAATACAATTTCTGGATTAATATGTACAAAATAAATTTAAATTACTTTAAAATATATATATATTTAAGAATTTATCTGTACTAATTTAGATAAGCTCATTCAGAAATCAAACTGATAGAAAAAAAATTAAAAGTGCTGATACTATGGTAGACAAAGAAATTATCGAAAACAAATTAGCAGAATTATTTGATATTGTTCCTGAAACTGAAGGTTTAATAGCCGCGGATCTTGAAGGAAAAGTTATCGTAGGTCAAACTATAACAGAGATGGATCACAGTGGAATTGCGAAAAAATGTAGCGCTATAATAAAAGACTCTAATGACTTAGGTGTTAATACAGGAAAAGGAGCAATAAAATCTGCCACGATCGAGTTAGAAAGCGGATATGCGGTCATTGTTGGTTCCGATACGGGGATATTAATTGCTTTAGCAGGATTAGATGGGAAAGCGTCTTTATCCCTTCTTAGAAGAAATCTAGTCTCAATTTCAAACTTATAATTTTATTTCCTCTTTTTTAAAAAAAAAAGAATAAAAAAGATAAAGTTATATTATTAATCTTTAAGGCCCTCTTCTTCTAATAAAGAATCTAAATCAGTTGAGGGTTTTTCTTTTTCTTCATCCTTTGGTTTTTTAGATCTCTTTATAGATAATTTTTTAGGTTTCTTAGCTGGAGTTTCTTGTACTTTTTGTGCCATCGTTTCAGCGGGTAATTCACTTACTGATACATATTTTCCTTTCCTTGGTCTCGCTTTAGTTGGTTCTTCTAAAGGTGTCTCTAATTTCTTGATTGTTCTTCTAACATAAATGATCATAACTGTCCATACTATCGCAAAAATACCAATCATTATTACCATAAAATAGTTAATGATTAAATCTTCAAACATAGCATCATAGATATCAAATATTTCTGAGGTTTGAAATAAAACTTGCTCTTCCGTAATTTCATTTCTTGCTTCTATAGATACTGAAATGCTCATCTGATCAATAGTGGGTATGTCAATTTTTATCAATATTATAGTTGTATCTCCTGGTTTAAACTCTGCCAACATCATATAATTTATCTGCACAATACTATATGACAAAGTGGGAGAGATTTGAATAGAAATATTAGGAATTAATACATTAAGCTCAGAATCGCCTATATTATTTAATATTATCTGTATCGTCGATTGACGGTTCTTAAATAATTGATCTACATTCGAAGTGATCCGTAACGATATGTTGTTAAATGCTCGAAACAATGGAATAGTAATATTTTGCGAATTTGCTAAAGTATATTGATCCCCATGCCAAAGTAATCGAAATTTAAATTGATATTCACTCGGAAACAATAAACTGTCAATTTCAAAATTGATGCTTCCATTAATATTTGTGATTTGAGTGGTAACATTTTCCCATAAACTAATATTTAAAAATTGGAGGGTAACATTTTTATTTGGTATTTTATCACTAAACTCAGTAGTTAAAACAGAAGTTATATTGAATTTTTGACCGTATATTGGTGTTTTGGGATCTATTGAGATATCTGAGAATTTACTATTTTTTTTCAAGGAGAAAGAGTTTATGAATTGATTATAGCTACTCACAAAATTCTTATCATAAATATTAATTACAAGTGTTGTCTGGTTTGGTAGGTATAAACATTCGTCTCTTTCGAAGGGTTTAAGTATCGAAGTTCCAGTAATTTCTTTATTATATTTTAAAGCAATAATATAACCTTCAAATTCTGCCTGGGTGCTATTTATAATTAATGAATACTCGTTACTTTCAAAAGTATCAATTTCATGACTTTCTTCATTATAATCAATAAAAATAGTAAAAATTGTCTTTGCACCTCCTTTTCGGATAGGTGCATTTACACCTTGCCAAATTCCGTTTCCAAAAAGGGAAGGTATTGTAAGATCAACAAAGAATTCTTGTGCATCAGCACCAGTGGGATCAATACTAGGTTTTAATGTTTTGAGTCCTGTAGTTTTTTCAGCAATTATCCATTCTTCATTAACTAAGGATACTAATTGAACATTTATTTTCAATTTTAATTCGACAAATCCGTGCAAATTACGAATTCGAGTACCAATTCTAAGATCTTCACCAGGATTCAAAATTGTTTCATTTTGCAAAAAGGTTTCTACTATTATTGGTATTTGTTCTCCGTTTATTTCATAGATAAATTCTTGATTAACATCAGAGTTATTAACAGCGTAAAAATCGGGATAATAACCATCATCTGTAACATTTACAGTAGCAATTAATATTGAATATTCTTCGTAAACTCTATCTACAATTCCATTAAGTATGTTTTTGTTAAAAGCTGGTTCATAAAAAAAATCGTTCATATTGACATCATAAGTATCAATATATAATTTAAGCTTTTGACACCCAATTGCAGAACCATTCTCCCAAAAGAAAGCCAAATAATAGTTTCCAAGAAGAGGAGTATCTTGAGTAACATTTAAAATTGTCTGATTGTTAAAATCATAAATGAGATAATCACCCTCAATGACTCCAGCACTTGAATCCATTTCAGCTCCAGGAACTTTAGTACTATTTTTGGGATAAAATAACTTTACATTTGCATTTCCAGTAGAGGGTGGTATACCGCCAGCTCCTTGAATGTCAAGCTTAACCGAGATATTATCACCATACATAAAACCATTTGTTTCCCATAAAATGTCATTATAGTTGATGTAACTATGCACATCATTTATAGCATTACTACTATTTAAAGCTAAAGAATAAAGACCACTTATACCGTTAACAATGTAGTTAGGAACAGCAGTAAAATCGTATGAAGGGTTGGAGAATAAATTTCTTTCTCCCCCTGTTTTATTCAATACTTCCTCGTAAATATCAGAATAGTTCGGGTTTGTTAGATTGTGTGCACTATAGTCGTTTGGATAAACGAACCAAAATTCTTGGAAATTCCAATTGTTAAGGTTAGGATCTGCGAGATTTAATGTGAAATTTAATTGCCATTCTGGAGTTATATCGTACGATACATTATAATAACTATTTGCGTTTTCTATCCAATATGCTTTTACTGTATAACTAACATTGAATTCAAATCCTTGGATGATGCTTGTATTCCAAGTAAGGTCAACTGGAAAGTTATAAGATCCATCGTTGACAATTTCAGTTGTAAAACTATTATTCCAATGTCCTAATCCCCATGTTAAAGAAGAACTTGCATCATAAGGAGGATCGTTAATAATTGTGTTATTTAATGGAATATCTTGGATTCTTAATGTATCTTGACTATTATAAGGATTTGTAAAGTCCGATGGCATATATGCCCTAGTTACATTCAATTTAAACGATCCAGCGTCTAATTGTTCGGAGAGGTATAGTGGTGTCGAAGGTACTTGCTTTTTCGCAACATTCCATGTAGATCCGCTGTCAATTGATGTTCTTAATTGATGGTCGACTTGAGAATCAGGATCACCATATGTTTGTCTTGGTAATGATACTAAGCTGTAAATTTCCTCGGTACGGTTTGACTTTATCACAATAAAATAGTTGTAAAGTGTTAGGTTTTGGGTATTTGCCTGATTAAATTCAAAGTATGTTAGGGAATCTCCATGGTATTCGTTGAAGCTAACTATCTTAGTATCAATTAGCTTAACATAATCAGGTTTTAGATTATTTAAAGCTAAATTTTGTTGAGTTCGTTTTATTGTAGCATTCGCTTCATATAATGATATGTTTAACTCTGCGTTCATAGCTTCGTTGAGATCTAAGGTTCTTATCCAAGCATAAAAGCCGTTTATTGTCGAACTTGTTCCCTTTAAATCAAACTCTAAAGCCACTTGCTTACTATCGGTAATTGGTAAGTCAAATCCGTATGTAGATTCCAATTTGAATTCTCTTAAGGTAAGAATAAAATTAGTAGCAACCGATTTTTGGAAGTAAAATTGTATTGAACTAATGTCAGAGGCGTTTATATAGTTAAGATTTTCGTTTACGAATCGGTATTCAAAAAGCTGAGTGCCTAAGCTGCTATTGATAAATAATCTATCAGTTACGTTCACCCAAGTGGAGTCATAGTTATTGAACATTTTTAGCGTAAGATAAGCGTCGTTGGTAAGACTACCCGAAAATTTTGATATTAAGCCTAAAATGAGCGTTCTGTCGAAAGTCAAGTCGAATAATGCTCCATCATAGATAGTAGATGCAAAATTTGAGGATATTGTAAAGTTTAGAACTCCGCTTGAGGCGTTCAACCGAATGTAGGTAGATGGATTGTCGTCGACTAAATTATTAAAATTTATCGCATCAAGGTTTACACCCGTATCAATATCCATAGACGATGTATCTTCATTATAAACGAACTTAATAAAATCATTTGCATACAAAGCGTCTGTATTTTCAATTACATAGTCAGTTGTGAAGTTGTTCTGGAAAGTGAAATTGAAATTTCCATATGTTAAATATGTTGTATCTGTAGTTGACATAGAAGGAATATCAAAAGATACTTGATTATTATTAGAAGCGGAACTATTTAACGCGTAGATTCGAACATCTTGATTGCTTCCTGAACCTGTTATGTAGTAATCTGTTAGGTATGGGTCAACGTTAGAATTTTTAACATCATTTTCATTATTTAACCAATTTTGTTCTTGTTTATTATTTACATCTAAACTAAAATTACTAAAAAGCTGAACAGTTACTAATAGCATAGAGATCATGATTATGCTTGCCACTATAGTTCTTTTAACATCCTTTTTTCGTCGTCGAATCAAAAAAACCAACCGTTATTGTCAATATTTTAGTTATTAAATAATTTAAGAATATTAAAATTTGCCAATTTATATTAAATTTATTCGATAGATTACTAAATGACATAATATCCAATACAATAAAAAATTAAATGTGATGCTAGCTAATTTAGAGTATGAGTGAAGAACTAATTTTAAACAAAATCGAGCAAGAAAAAGAACTTTATATTGAATTCTTAAGAAAGCTTGTACAAACTAATTCTATAAACCCCCCTGGAAATGAAAAAAATGTTGCTTTAATTATAGACGATTTTTTGAAAGATTACGATATTAAAACCGAGATTTTTTTATTTGGGAATGATCGCGCTAACTTAGTCGCCTATTTAAATGATTCTTTTAGCGGACGAAATTTGTTATATAATGGACATATGGATACTGTTCCTCCTGGCTCCGAGGAAGATTGGAAATACCCACCATTATTAGCTACGATAAAGCGTAATAAATTTATTTTTGGTCGAGGTACTACTGATATGAAAGGTGGATTAGCCGCTATGGTCATTGCCTTAAAAATTTTAAAAGAGTTAAAAATAGAAGTTGCGGGAAACTTAATCTTAAACGCTGTAGCAGACGAAGAAACAGGAGGAATACTTGGAACTAGTTGGTGTGTCAATAACCCATTGAAGGAGATAAAATGTGATTTTGCTATAATTGGCGAGGCTACAGCTCTTAGTCCTCTTCCAAAAGCAATAATTGTAGGTGAAAAGGGACATCTTCAAATAAAAATTACTACGAATGGGATATCTGGTCATTCTGGAATACCCGCGATGAGTAAAAATGCAATCTATATGATGAGTGAGATCATTGAGAAATTAGATAAACTTGAGAACTATATAGCTAAAACTAAACCACCAATAGAAATCGATAAACTTAAAAAGTTGCTTGGAGTGTCTTTTCCAAGTGAGGAAATTTTTGAAAGGATTATGAAAGAACAACCTGATTTAGATAATGTTATGCAATCTTTAACAACCTTTTCTAAAGCACTAACGATGATAAAAGGAGGAATAAAAGTAAATGTTATTCCTGATTTTTGTGAAGCAGTCCTCGATGTCAGACTTTTACCAGAACAAAAGAGTGAATCCATTTTAAAGGCTTTAAAAAAATTGATTGAAGAAGATGTTGGGTATACAGTAAAAGATCAATCAAGTGAAACTTCTAACCAAATTTTCGTTGAGCTCCAAATAATAACTGACTCTGAAGGATCTTACTGGAGTGAATGGGAGGAGTCAAGCGATCTAAAAGAATTTTACACACTTGTTGAAACTATTTACGAAAAAAAGCCATTTTATTTTTTATTACCCGCATCTGCAGACGCGCATTTTTTACGTAACGAAGGTTATTGTCCCCAGACTATTCTTTTTGGACCTGGTCGAGGAAGAACTGCCCATGCAACTGATGAATTCATCGATATCCTAGATTTCATTCGCGCCATTAAAGTGTATACGATCTTTGCTTATAGATTTCTAACCAAAAAATAAATAACTATAAGCTGCGAAACTATTTAACATGTCAAATTTGAATAGAAATTTATTTAAAACCTTTTTATTTTAATACCTTTAAATTCATTGATTAT
>JBHLLM010000063.1:3933-10830 GCA_048885575.1 Candidatus Hermodarchaeota archaeon | reverse complement strand
TTCATCCTACCAAAGAACCGAATCTTCATTTGAAACATGGATATTAAAAATGTTAACACAACTGGATAATAAGAAATAAAGGACAGTAGATAACTTGGAAATTCGGAATTTCCAATAAAAATGATTAGAGGTAAGAAAAATGATATTGTTTGAATTGAACCTAATAATAATAACTTTGCTTTAGCCTGGTCTCGAGTGCGGATTGGTAAGGATGAAAGGATAGATGCCCCTGTATCTTCCATATTCAAGAAACCTGAAGTAAGCATCATCGAGATCATGGGTTGGTATAAGGTAAGAAGAGACCAAGTTACAATGTAATCAACTGTAAATGAACCTCCCAGGCCAGTCGGAGTGATTAAAAGTATAATTAAGATCATTAATGGTAGAATAAAAGGCATAATTATGAACATAAATGTCTGAATATCTCTCGTAGCAGTGGATAAATCTTTTCGAATATAAGCTTTTATCGGAGTTTTTATCTCAATAATAACCTCAACTGGTTTCTCTTGACTCTTCTTTTTTGATTTTGCTTGTTTTATTTCAATTGAAGCTGAGGAAGTAACCGTTCGCATTGCCATTAGAGCCTTTTTGTAGGTGAATAGTGTTAACAACACAAAAAGAATCATACCGATAATTACTGGTATCCATAATGAGAAAGAAAAACTCGTTGGATTAATAGCCATTGTTATAAAGTATCCCGGAGCAAAGGGGAAGGGTATTAAACTTAAAATAAAATTAACAATATATGGAACTTCTGAGGAGGATAAGAAAGTAAAAAAGTCTCCCGCAGAAATAATTATCCACTGAATAAAAAATGAAGCGGAAAATATGACTATCATATAACTTAACATAGTAAAAATTCGAATTAGAGTTGCTTTTCTAGATGCGGCCTCACTTACTTTTAAAACGCGGCTAATTCTTCCTGCTATTAAAACAAGTACGCTAAAAGAGAACATTACATTAATTATTGAAATTATCGCAGCAATCAAAGCTAAAACTATGTTTAGAGACATTACAAACATTGTAACTGGAAAAGCAAAGATCATAATAATAAGCCCCACATCCATGTTGTGAAACACTGTCATGAAACCTAATTTCCTTAATTTATCCTTAGAAATAGGTAAAGTTTCGTACCATCTAAAAGCTTCTCCAGACATCATAGCGCCAATAGTAAACATTCCGAGCATTGTAAGATAAACTACTTGCATCATAAAATACGCACCGAAGATAATACTTCCGGGAATTAAAAGCGACTCCGGGACTACTGCTGCACTACTAAAAGCATAGCTAACTTGAGAGTACGCACTTATTGGTAAACCAATAACAAAAAAAAGCATTACAGCAAAAGCAAATTTCGTAGCTAATGCTTGTTGTTTTATAGTACCTTTATATCTCTTATATTTTTCAAGTAATCTTGCTTGATTTGCTCCAGATGAAAGAACCTGCGATTCCATAACAATTTCGAGATTCGTATATTTCGCAAGTTTATAAAGCCCTAACTCTTTTTCAGCCATAATTAAAAAGTCCTTAGTTTCTCTCGTTAAAAGATTTTCTCAGCTTCGTTACTATTTCATTTACGCTAATATCCTGTTCAGTTAATCGTAAGAAAACATCTTCTAGATTAGCTCCTAATTTGTTGGCTTGCTGACGAAGTTCATCCATTGTTCCAATACCAACTAATTTTCCTCTATTCATTATCGCAATACGGTCACATAAATCTTCGGCTATCTCCATTATATGGGTTGAAAATAGCACAGCACCACCGTTTTCGATATGAATATCTAAAATCTCTTTAACAACTTTCACAGATTTTGCGTCAAGACCGGATAATGGCTCATCCATAATAAGTAAATCCGGATCGTGGAGAATTGCTGAAATTATTTGAACTTTTTGTTTATTTCCATGAGATAATGTTGCTACTAGTTGGTCGTAATACTCTAAAGCACCTAAACTCTCTAAATATTCTTGCGCTCTTTTTGAGGTCTCCTCTGCTTCTAAACTACGAATCGAAGCAATAAAGTTGAACAAGTCTTTTGGAGTGAGAGATTTAAATATCAAAGGTTCTTCACTAACGTAACCGACGCGACTTTTAATTTGAACTTCTTCTGTTTCGGGATTTAATCCCATGATGCTAATTTCTCCTTGATTTGGTTCTAGTAAACCTAACAATAATTTTATTGTAGTGGTTTTACCAGCTCCATTAGGGCCTAGCAGACCAAAAACTTCTCCTTTTTTAACTTCAAATGAAATTCCATCTACCGCTCTAATTTCCCCAAAAAATTTCTTTAACTCACTTACAGAAATCATAACATTATCGTTCATTCTAAATCATCATAATAAAATATTTTTAAATTTTTATCGTTTATCAATTCTAAAATCTTCATTTTGATCCTTCCAAAAAACCAATTTTGTGAATCCAATATTCAGAATTGCTGGAATAACGCCTAAAAATACAATTAAAAATATTCCAACGAGAAATAAATTTTCAAAATATACATTTAGAAAAGCTAATCCTAGTGTATCAAGTAAATAATGATAAATTACGCTTGGAAGGAGACTCTTACTTTTTATATACATATATCCCATGGAGAAACCAATCAAGATCGTATAAATAACCTGAAATAGCGTAAGAAGTGGAGATCCCCCCGATAATAAAACAATTATGATGTTAAATGCGTGTGCTAGTCCAAAAATAACTCCACTTATTAGAATTGTCAATACTTTTTTATATTTTTTTGAAAGGAGAGGTATGACAACACCTCGAAATGCTACTTCTTCCCATAAACCCGGCCTAATCATATAAATCCAAATAAACCAGCCAAGAGCGGCAGTTCCGGGGTAAAAAGGATTTGGAGCACTAAACAAGAAATCAGGAGGAAAGTATGATAGCCCTAAAAAGTTAGCGCCAATAAACAAACAACAAAAGAGAATTAAGGAAGTCCCAAATCCAACAATGAGATTTCGAAGTAAAGGTTTAAACCTTGTTAAACCGATTGTTTTAGAATAACCTAAAATTGTGTCGTCTTTAAGAGGTAATTTCATTCCTTTTGGTACTATAAATAGTAATAGAAGTGCGATAAAACCCTCGATCAAAAGAAATTCTACGAGTAAGATTCCTGTAAATTCTAAACCCAATATAATGGGGAGAAACAGAAACTCAACAAAAGTTGCGATCCACGGAAAGAAGACAAATAAAAGCATTATTACAATACCTCCAAGAATTGGTTTGTTTCTGAGTATTCCCCTTGTTTCATAAAATGGTAATTTCTCAAATTTAGGGAACATTCTTGAAAAAGTGTAAATAACTACAGATAATCCAATTAATCCTAAGAAAAATAAAATAATTGTGGTGGGAATAAATCCTAAACTTAAGAAAAAAGTAAAACCCAGTATCAGAATAAAAATACATATTCCGATATCTGCTCCAACCATAGAAATCCATTTCACTAATTTATTTTTTGTGTATACTTCTTCAAGTACATACTTGTATTTCATCGTACCAAACAATCGTACCTTCATTTGAAATACAAATAAAAGTATAGCCCAGGTAAGCGGTAAACTACCTAATATTAAAAATAAAATGTTAATGGATTGGGTTAAAATTGTTAGAATTAAACCCATTAAACTTAATGCAATTCCTTGAATAATTGACATTAGTATTATTTTTCCTTTCGCTTGGTCCCGTGGTAAAACTGGTAACGAAGCTAAAGTAGATGAACCAGATTCTTCAAGATTTAATAACCCTCCGACAAGCATAATTGGAATGAATTGACTGGCAATCATAATTATCGCCCATAAAATCATAACGCTAAAGCTAGAAGATACTTCTTCAGTTATAAGTCCTTGCATCATTAATATCATAATTATCGGGTAAACGAGAGGCATGAGAATAAAAATTAATGATTGATAATCCCGAGTTGAAGAGATTAAGTCTTTACGTATATAAGATTTAACCGGAGATGTAGACTTCACTTCAATTACAACTGGTTCCATTCCTAACTTAGATTCTCTTTTGGATCCCTTCTTAGCCTTATAAGCGTCAATTTCAAAAGTTGCTACGCTAGATAGAGATCTTATGGCAACTTTATAAGTGAGATATGTAATTCCTGCTAAAATCACCATACCTACTATACTTGAACTCAATAAATTTAGTGGAACTGGACCATCTATCATACTTATACTTATAAAATATCCCGGAGCAAAAGGTAATGGAATAAAACTCAATACCATATTTAAGAAAGATGATGGTGGACTTAATTGAAACTCCTCGGCAAGAACTACTATAGCGTTTATCCCTAAATTCAAAACAAAACTAGACCCGAAACCTAGAAGGAAAAATCCAGCTAATGAGACCATTCTTAATATGTTAGCTTTACTTGAATTTCGGTTTGATTCTGAAAAAATTCGACTAAACCTATCTCCAACAATAATCAAAAGGCTTATCGCTAGAATCGTAATAAGGAAGGAAGATAAAAGAGATGCCAAAAATGTAAAAAAATTCTGAGTAATAATTAATAAAATAATCGGAAATGTGAATGTCATAACAAATATTGGAATACTAAGATTGCGAAACAGGGTCATAAATCCTAATCGCTTCAAATCCTTCCGAGATACTGGTAAAGTCTGCAACCATCTAAAAGATGAACCTGACATCAGGCTACTAGTTGTAAATAATCCGAATAAGAAGATATAAAGAATAGATATAATCGTATTAATCCAGAGAAAAAAACTTAAGAGGAAAATTTCTCCTTCTAAAGGGTAAGATGGAGAAATTTCATCTGTTATTGAAAAATATAAAACGATGGAGAGTAAAGGCATCAAAGCCATCAAAAAACCCGAAACAATCTTTAATGAAGTTGATTGTCTTTTTATATATTTATTATTTTTTTCGCATTTTTCAAGTATTTTAGCTTGATGGGCTCCAGCAGAAGCAAATTGAGAGTCCATAATCATCTCAAAATTCGTATATTTCGAAAGTGAGAATGCATTTAACCCTATTTTCTCTTTAATTTTAAGCCATCTCCTCGATTTTCTTTTTATAAGAGCTTCTTAACTTCTTTACAATATCTTCTACTGAAGAATCTTGTTCAGTTAATTTAAGAAAAACTTCTTCAAGTTTTGCCCCAACTTTATCCGCTTGTTTCCTAAGTTCCTCAATGGTTCCAATTGCTACTAATTTGCCTCTGTTAATTATAGCTATACGATCGCATAACTCCTCTGCGATTTCCATTATATGAGTTGAAAAAAGTACTGCACCCCCTCTTTCAGTATGCATATCTAAGATTTCTTTTACTACTCTAACTGATTTTGCATCGAGTCCCGCGACTGGTTCGTCTAAAATTAAAAGCTTTGGTTCATGAAGAATAGAGGCAATAATTTGCATTTTTTGCTTGTTTCCATGCGATAGTGTAGCAATCAGTTGTTCATAATGTTCCACCGCATCCAAGCTTTCTAAATATTCTCGCACTCGTTCTGTAGCGTCTTTTGGATCCAGTCTTCGAATAGATGCTATAAAATTAAACAAATCTTTTGGAGTTAAAGATTTGAAGATCAACGGCTCCTCTGAAACATATCCCACACTCTTTTTCATTAAAACTTCCTCACGCTCGGGATTTAAGCCGAAAATGTTTATATCACCTTCTAAAGGCTCAAGTAGACCTAGTAAAAGTTTGATCGTGGTTGTTTTTCCTGCTCCATTTGGGCCTAAAAGACCAAAAACCTCTCCTTTACGCACATCAAAGGAAATTCCGTTTACCGCTCTAACTTCGCCAAAATATTTTTTTAAATCTCTCACAGAGATTATAATATCATCTATCATTTTAAAACTTCCCTTAAAGTTTAAACTGCGTTTTTACCAGAACTTTATTATTATATATATATTTTTTTCTATATTTTACTATATGCCTTTAATATATAAATGTTTTGATCTCTCTAATTAGTTTTTAAGTTGACATCTAAACCATTAAAACCAAGAAATATAATATCATATATATATATATCTGAATCATAATTCAATTTAATCTGAACCAATTAGGTGAAATACTGTAAAAAGTTCGCCTAGCAGGACAGTTTTTCTACTCTATCTCAGAAAATAACCTTTTTTTAATTCGCTTAGCTGTTTTTGTTCCTGCTATTCCACCTTTTCCTGTTTCTTTCAACTCATATGGTAGCTTACGACCTACTTTCATCATGGCATCTATAACCTCGTCAGCAGGGATAATAGAAGTTACCCCAGATAACGCCATTTCGGCTGCTGTAAACGCATTAACAACCCCTATTGCATTCCTTTTAATGCAAGGGGAGATAACTAATCCTGCAACGGGATCACAGACAAGGCCCAGAAGATTTTTCAAGCTTAGTGCAATTGCATTACTTATTTGTTCATGAGAACCATTTGCCATATATGTTATACTAGCTGCTGCCATAGCAGAAGCTACTCCTACCTCTGCTTGACAACCACCCTCGCTTCCCGATAACATTGCTAGATTTCCAATAATCGCACCAATTGCCCCTGCTAATATCAGAGCGTTTATTACATCATCATTAGATTTATTTAAAATCTCCTTAGCTTTAAATAGAACTGCGGGTAACACTCCTGATGATCCAGCTGTGGGACATGCTACAATTAATCCCATACCACTATTATATTCTGCGATAGCCATTGCCCAACCAATTGCTTCTTTCATGCTATTTCCAAAAAATATTCCCGGTGATAGAAGTTTTTTTGCCTGATAACTAGCTTCCATTATGGGTAATTCAATATTACTAAGCAATGCTTTTTCAAGCGATTGTTTCATCACATTTAATGATTTATTCAATCTTTCAATTATTTTAGATTCAGGAATATGGGTATATTCACTCTCATCTTTTAAAATTAGTTGATGTAATGAAATATTA
>JBHLLM010000063.1:0-3833 GCA_048885575.1 Candidatus Hermodarchaeota archaeon | reverse complement strand
GATCCAATAACAATCATCTTATCAGAATCATCAATTAATTCAATGCTTACTGAGTTAGGATGATATTCTGCTCCTAAGTCTACACTCTCAAATGTATAAATAAGTTGCTCTTTTTTAGCTAATTCAAATGCATCCTTAATTCGCTCATCTTCGGGGCTAAATCCTAATAATCCTCCCAATAAAGCGATATCGGTACCATGTCCTCGATAGGTCTCTGCAAAGGAACCATGAAGTCCAATCTTTACTTCTTTTGGCTTTCTTCCGAATAATAACCTTGCAACATACGCAATTTGACACGCTCCAGCAGTATGGCTTGAGCTAGGTCCAACCATGATATGTCCAATTACATCAAAAATCGAAGTATACTTCACAAATTATAACTACTTTTCTTTTATTATAACATTTTTTACTTATCTATGGATTGTCAAATACAATCTTATTTGATAAAAAGTAGCCTATCTAAAAAAATACAGAAAAAACTAATAAAAATCATTTACTTCTGCCTTACAATAACATATATAGAAATAATTACAAGAAAAGTACCAATCAAATGAAACACTGTATAGGCACTCCCTAGTATGATAGTGGAAAAAATTGCAGTGATAATGGGGGTTGGAGAGAAAATTATTGTTGCTTTTGACACATCTAAATAAGAGAGCGTATTGTACCAACAAAAAAGACCTAATCCATAAATTAAACCGAATATAATATAATAAAATTGATTAATTGGCTCTAATAATAAACTTAAATTGCTTATTTGGAAGGTCATGGTATAAACAAATAGTAACATAATCCCACTTAAAAAATTACGGACGAATACCATTTGTATTGGAGTTATTTCATTTGTTTTAAAAACGGGCTTAGTAATTGTATGACCATACATCCATAAACATGTGATAACTAATAAGATAAAGATGCCAGAGATAATCTCAATACTAAAATTATTTATAGCAAAAGAACCCTGAGTAATTGCTATTGCTAAACCTATAAATAAAAGTATAGAGAAGAGTATTTGTTTCCTAGTTACTTTTTCTTTTAAGATTAAGAATCCAAAAACTAAACCAAAAAAAACGGTAGTCTTTTGCAATAAAGATCCTATAATTGAACCTGTCATTCTATATCCTAAAATAAATAATGCCTGATTTAACCCGAAAATTACTCCAATAACCATAAAAAGCCAGAAATGATTTTTCCAAGCCTTTAGTAAAGACGGCTTAGGTTTGAAACCAGAATTTTTACTTTTTGAGTTATTAATTTTTTGGTTAATTAACATGATAGGAAAAAAAAGCGCTGCCTCAATTAAGCATGTTGCTGCCGCAAAAATGAACGCATCAAGAGAAGAAGGGGAAAATGCTACTATTATTGGTTGAAATCCTACAAAGAGGTTGCCAATTATCCCAAATAATATACCTTTCTTCAATTTACTATCCAAGATATCTTAGAAAGGCAAACAAAAATTAAAAATCTTATTTTTAAAGGGTTGTTAATTTAAAATTATATTAATTAAGATTGAACTAAATAACTTATCATGAATAGTTTCGAGAGAATTTGGACTGCGTTAAACTTAGAGGAACCAGATAGAATTCCAACTCATACTATAAATGTCGATGGAAATGTTGCCGATAAAATCTTAGGGCCTCCGAAACGAACTGCTTTTGATATATTTGATGAGATGGAAAAAAAATATCCAGATGATTGGGTAGAAAAGATTAACGATATCCTTCTCGACATTGAAATATCGACCTTCTCAAAAGCAGTAAGAGCAGGGCACGATCTGGGATTTGATGGAGTGGGAGTCCAATACATCCCCTTTATACTTGAAAGTCTAACAGAAATGACGGATGTATTCGGAAAGAGACATAGAGTTAGAAATATTGAAGGCAATCCTTATCCAGATTACTATGGAGGATATATTAAAAATCGAGAGGATTGGGAAGCGTATCCTAAACCTAATATGAAAGAAGAATACGATAAAGCTAGAAAGTTTTACAAGGGAGTATTGAGAAAATGCCGCGATCTAAAAGAAGATATTTGTATTTTCGCTCAAAACGCTTTAACATCTGTTTTTCCTCCTGTTTGGCAGGGGATGGGGATGACCTATTTCGCTAGAGCTCTTAAAAACGATCCTAAACTTATCGAAGAACGATTTCGTTTTTGCACTGATTATACGCTAACTGTATTTAAGGCATATTCTGATTGTGGTGCTAAGATCTTTCTTGAAGGTGGAGATATAGCTCATAAAGGAGGACCCATGATTAATCCGAAATATTTTGATAAATATTTGCTTCCTTGTTTCCAAGAAGTTTCGGAAACTATTCACGGATGGGGTGGAAAGTATATTTTACATACTGATGGTGATGTTACAACCCTCTTAGATTTCATTGTTGAGTCAGGATTTGATGGTCTTCAGTGTCTCGAACCTCCCTGGGTAGATCCATTTTTAGTTAAAAAGAAGGTTGGCGATATATTATGTCTTTCTGGTAATATCGATACGAAAGAAATACTTGTAAGGGCTTCTAAAGAAGAGGTAATTGAAGCAGTAAAACACGCAATTAAAGCTTTAGGGCCTAATGGAGGGGCTATGATATCGCCTGCTAATTTTCATCCTCAAATTTCTGTTGAGCGCTTAAGGTGGATGATTGAAGCTGCAAATATATTAGGTAATTATCCATTACATTTGTGATATTAAAAACTTTTTATTCAATCCAGCTAATTTATACCATTAAACGGTTTTTAAAAAAGAAGAAATGGATAAATTTTGCAAATAAAATGCAGTTAAACCTCCTTTAATCCCTTTTGTTCCCTTACTATCATATAAATTGAAATTATTACAATAGTTATTCCTATGAGGTGGAAATATGTGATACTATCCCCTAGGATGATCCAAGAAAAGATTGCTGATGTAATAGGTGTTAAGGACATGATCACGCCTGCTCTTCCGATTTGTATGTAAGATAGCGTTTTATACCAAAAATAAAGAGAAAATCCCCAATCTACTCCCATTATAAAAGGATAAATAAGATATTGGGGGCTAAATACAAGTATTAAATCTGCTATTGGAAAAAAAAAGAGATATGTTGCCAATAAGATGATCCCACTTAGAACATTCCGAATAAAAACAACTTGAATTGAACTAATCTCGTTTCTATCTAAACCTGACTTAGTAAAAGTATGAGTAACAGTGAAAATAGCAACAGCCAATAGAATTATGAGAACGCCTATATTTAATTCAAGTAAATTGAAAAAACCTTGAGTAATCGCGATAAACAATCCTATAAACAAAGTTCCACAGAAAAGAATTTGAATTTTTGAGATTCTTTTTTCTTTTAAAATGATATAACCCGATATTAAAGCAAAAATAACTTCACTCTTTAGTGCGAGGGAGCTATTAACTGCTCCAGCGAGATCGTAACCAATTATTAGTAGCACAGGAACAACTGCAAAAACAATTCCAATTCCAATAAACAACTTAATATTCCTTTTAAGTTTCCAACTTTTCAACAAACTAGTTAGCCTCTCGTTAGAATCTTTATTATTCAATGATTTCAACCTAAATCTTTCAATTAAGAAAAGGGGAAGAAAAATTAAAGCCATAAATATTACTGTAATTGTAGAAAAGGTAAAAGCGTCAATTATCGAAGGTCTAGAAATCGAAACAATTGGTTGTAGTCCGATTAAAATTACACAAATAACTCCGTTAATTAATCCTTTTCTAAGGTCGTTTTTACTCATTATTAGTAGAGTGAAACCAAAATATTTCTTAATTTCTGATTTTAAGGAATAATTAATAAAAGTTAAAGAGGAGTTAAATATATAAGTAAATAACCTAAAAA
>JBHLLM010000062.1:0-10857 GCA_048885575.1 Candidatus Hermodarchaeota archaeon | reverse complement strand
TACTATTCAGTTATGATGGAACAAACCAGCTACTTATTTTATGTCTATTTTTCACACAAAGAATTGAAAATTGTTGACGAAGAGGGTAAAACAGTATTCGAAACCTCTTTTGTAATAAAAACTACAAAAAAGGAACCTCCAATATTAAATCTGAGAGTTGAAGGAAATGGATTTGAAGTCCATCCCTTATACGGTAAAGTAGAAGTTAGTAAAGATGCAGTAAATCCACCAGTTATGATTTTTTCCGTACTCCCTACAAAAAATAAGAATCGTAGCAAAAAAGATAAAAAGGAAGGGGATCGAAGACACTTACATGTATACATTGATTTCGAAGAAAAAGTAATAAACCATTCAATTTTATCAATTATCGTCCAACCTAAACATTTTCATTTAGACATAGGTCCTATACATTTAGACATCAGTAAACGGACTGCAGCTTTTATTTCTTTTGCTTCTATTATCATTGCTTTTGGATCGTTATTATTCACTATTTTTTCTTTCGATCCTCAATCAACTATAATTGATGTCGTTGGAAATTTTGCGCCAGGTTTAGCATCAGTCATTTTCATAGCAATCTTTCTAGTAACTTTATTTAAAGAAGGACTATATCCACTTAAAGAAAAAATAAGCTACTTCCTAAATTTTGATAAGACGGGAACTTTAGTCAAATAAAAGCTATATTAAATTTAATAATTATTTTTAATCTCTGAATAATATTAGATATATTAATCTTAATTTTTTGCTTTCTTTTTTACATATTTCCAAAAATCATTTTTCAATTCACTTAATTCTTTTCCTTTTAGTTTAATGAAATATAAATCTCTCTTCACTACAATAGGAAAATCTTTTATCTCTAAAGTCCTAATTAATCCTGCTTTCTCAGCGTTTATCGCTATTATTTCACTCATGATACTAATATAATTTGATTCACTTACTGCTGAAATAATAGAATCGTTATCATTCATTTCAAGTTTAATTTTTAACTTTTTATAATCGGGAAATTGGAGTTCAAATGCATTTCTCATTCCTGAACCTTTTTCTCGCCAAACAAAAGGAAATTTAAGAAGATCTGTGAATTCTACTAAATCTTTTGTATCTTTTAACAATATATGGTTAGGAGAACAGATGAATTTAAGTTGATCCTCACCAATTTTAATTAAATCAAACTCATCTTTGCTATAATTTATAAAACTCCCAATACCAGCAAAATCTGCTAAATCTTTAACGATATTTTCTATCGACTTCCATGAATTATTGATCTTAACTTTAAAATTCACATTAGGATTTTGGTCACGATATTCAGCAATATGTCTTGGAAGGATATAAGAACCAGGAGTCGTGGATGCCGAGATTATGATATCCTCATAGTTCACATCACTAAATTTTGATAACTCTTTCATACACGCATCGAATAAATCCATAATCTTTTGTGCGTAGTCTAAGAAAACAGTTCCAGCTTCTGTTATTTCGAACTTCTTCGTGCTCCTATTTATCAAAATAACACCAAAATCTTTTTCTAATTGAGATATTTGATGAGATAACGTACTTTGAGAAATGGGAAGATCGCGAGCTAATTCTGAAAAACTTTTATAGTTCGCTAATTTGACGAAATTTCTTAGATATTCGATATTCATTGGTCTACTGCTTTTTTTGTTTATTTATTCAAAAAATATTTGAAGTTTCTAATTAATAATTGCTTTAACAATGTAAATAATTTATCGAAAAATTTCATAAATTATTACGAAAAAATTAATATATACTTTTTAATTTTTATGTCATAAGTTATAGATTTAAATTGAATATAAGCGTGACAGAAAAAATAAAAACATTTACAGTTATCATTGGAAGCGGTGGGTACACTTCTGAAAGACCTTATACGATGTTACGGTTTGCTTATACTTCTTTATTGGAAGGACATAAAATTAATATCTTTTTAGTTGAAGATGGTGTTTTCGTAGGGAAAAAAAATCAAGATCCTTCATCGTACGATAATTTAGGAAAATGGGTCAAAGATGTGATTGATGAAGGTGGAGTAGTGAAAGCATGCGGAGTTTGTACTAAAGCCAGAGGAGTTTCTATTGAAGAGTTAATTGAAGGAATTGAAATCACTACAATGAATGGATTTGTCGAGATGTGCGTCCAAGCAGATAATATTTTATTTAGTTAAATCATAGGGAGATGATTAAATCTTGAGTAAAATATATAGCTTGAAACTTGATGGGCTGGTTTGCCCATTACCCGTCGCTCGAACTAAAAAACAATTAAGTGAAATGAAAGCTGGTGAAATATTAGAAGTTACGGGAGATTTTGGTGAATCTGGTCAAAATATCGTGCGATATGTAGAAAAAAATGGAGATTCAATTATAGATTTTAAAATTCAAGGCGAAGATTATTATATTAAGATTAAAAAAGCATAAATTTCTTGATTTTTATTTGACTTCTTATTTAATTTTAGTATTGAATGATAATTGATAAAAAAATTGGTAAAAAAATTATTTGATTTTATTTTTTAATTCTTGCTGAAACCCAGTCATAATAGCCCTTATCTTCCATGACCTTCGGGATTTCGGCGAAAAATTGAGCGGTAATATCTTTTACATGTTTCGCTGCAACAGGATGGAACATCATAGCTAAATCTAAACCGACCAAGCTCAAAGTTAATGCATTAATGATTTCCCATATAGGTCCTCTGTATTGTCTTAAACCCCATTGAGGGGCTTGTTTTTCGCTCATCCAAGCTTCGCGAGCTCCCCACGCATTAGTTGTTCCACCACTAATTGGATATGCTAAATCAGTTTCTCCTAATAATCCTGCGATCCGCATTCTTTGATAAATACTGAAACTGTATTCCATACCATAACCTAGAGTAGCACAGGTGGGGTCCATCACGATTCTATTTTTAGGTAATCCTAGTTCTAATGCGTCCTTATTCATTTTTATTTGGTTATTTAGATCCAAACTTGTCCAGAGTAAGCAGTTATGGTCGTATTTAACAGCTAAAGGAATAACTTCCTCCCATGTCGCTTTATCTGCTGCAGACAACATCAGAACTTCGCTTTCAGTGGCAGCTGCAGTGGCTTTAAATAACTCAACATCTTTTTCTTTATTTCCAGAGCAACCGATAATGACTGGTACATCTACTGCTTGTAAGATGTCTTCTAAATATTTCACAGATTGCGAAACTGGAGCGTCACCCATTGCGGGATCAATTTCTAAGGAGTGAAAAGTTATACTTTGAGCGCCAAACTTATCAACGGCAAATTTTGCCCATTCAGCGGGATTTGCTAAAACATCTCCATATTCTTGTTTAATAGGCTTAGGTAACATCATTTTAGAGCCCATATCAAAAACATCATAAGTAACTAGAGGTGGATTAGGATTTCTTTTGTCAAGACCAAGAAAGTTATAAAAAGGTGGAACCTTTTCTCCCCCAATTACAGCTCTCTTTCCATTAGATCTTACAAACTCAATTGTTTCGATTTGTCCAGGAAACTCCAAATCAAGAGTAAATTTGGTTGGAGTCCATTCTGCTTTCCCAATTCCAGGTAATACTGCTTGAGCAGCAGTTTGAAGGATACCAGGCAACATTTGAAACTCCAGATACTCTGCAAATAAGTCTACATCTTGTAATTCTATTTCTTCAACCTCTTTCATTAGTTGGGCTAATTTCTTACTAATCTCATCAAACGAAATTTCGTATCACTTTCATTGATTATATTATATCTATAAATAGGCTATTGGTGAATTGAATTTAAAATTATGTGATGGAAATTGATCAAGGATCGCCCAAAATGTTGTTTTTGTGAGATTTAGATAAGAAAGATAGCTTGAAATTTTTGAATCCGACTATTCTTTAAATATTATTAAATTCGGAATTCGTCAAGTTTGAATGAAATTGATAGAGGATGATTTTGTTAATAATTTTATTATTAGTAATTCTATTTTATAGATTTCTTCTTAACTAAAATAATGATGCTTGTAGTAATGATAAACGCTAGAATTAAGAAGCCTATTGGATATCCTGGAATAATTGGAAGGTAATATCGCGTTAATCCATCATTATTACAATTAAAAAAGAAAGTATCCGGTCCATTCTCAACTAAAATTAGTTCAATGTAATAAATTTTAGATTCTGATACGGTATAATTGATGTAAGGATTATCCTCGAGACTATAACTTATTGCTATATCAAAAATTTCTGAATTAAGGCTATTATCAAAATTTATGAAGGATTCAGTAGGACGCCTATCATAAAGAAAAAGAGTGAAATTTCCATCACCAACATGAGTAACATTAATTACTATGTTTTCATCAGCTTCTAAGTGGACAAGGAAATATACAGAAATCCCATTGTTTATATTATCTATATGCTCAAAACCAAAAACACTTACAGTTGGGATTAGACTTATTAAAGTAAGAAGTGTAATCGCGAGATACTTTCGTGTCATAATCTTGATTATGTAATAATTTTAAGTTTGATATAACGTTTAAACAAAATTAAGCTTTATTGAAATTTAAAACGCAAAAATAATTGTGAGCTTGTTAGTAATGGATAAAATTACACTACAAAATTTAGAGTTTGGTAAGTATCATGGTCTTGGTAATGATTATGTGATAATAAATAATCTTAAATACGAGATTCCTGACGATAAAAAATCAGATTTAGCAAAAATATTATGTAAGCAACATTATTCTGTTGGAGCTGATGGAGTTCTATTTGTTTGCCATCCGAAAAAGAAAGGAGTAAGGATGGAAATGTTTAATCCCGATGGTTCTCAAAGTGAAATGTGTGGTAATGGAGTTCGATGTTTTGCAAAATTTCTCTATGAAAACGATATCTATAAAAAAGAAGAAATAGAAATTGAGACTCTTAAAGGCACAGTGATTGCTAAGCTCACAGTTATCAACAATGAAGTCAAAACAGTAACGATCGATATGGGCATTCCGAGTTTAGATTGTGAGAGCATTCCAGTTGATTTAGAAAGTCCGGTTAAGCAATGCGTTAACGAATCAATTGTAGTATTAGATAAGATTTTTAAATTTACAGCCGTATCGACAGGTAACCCTCACGCAGTTATTTTTTCAAAAGATGTCATCAATGATGCTGATTTAAAGAAGTACGGTGCTGCAATCGAGTCAAATATTATTTTTCCAAAAAAAACTAATGTGGAATTCGTAAAGGTATTATCTAATGAAGAAGCTATCCTAAGAGTTTTTGAAAGAGGAGTAGGCATAACAAATTCCTGTGGAACTGGTACGTGCGCTTCTGTGGTAGCGGGAACCACTTTAGGATTATTTAAGAAAAATTCGCCTGTTACAGTCCATAACGATGGTGGTGATTTGATAATTATTTACGACGGGAAATCAGTCTTTATGGAAGGTCCTGCTGAAAAAGTGTTTGATGGAATAATTGAAAGAATAGAGTTTTGACTCGTTATTCTAACTCACTAGTTCATTTTTATTTAAATAGGAAAATTTTTTATTGTAATTGAGGTAAAATATTATGAATTATTCTGATTGGCTAAAAAGAAAAGGTTTAGAATATAGAGAAGAAATATTGTATTTCGCAGAAAAAAATACTTTAGAGATAGCCAATGCCTATGGTACACCACTCTATATAACTAACGAACAAATGATTCGCGAGCGCTACAGAAGCTTAAAAAATGTTTTAAATCGCGAATACAAAAATAACCAAATAAATTATGCTGTTAAAGCAAATTCAAATCTTTCTGTTCTAAAAATTCTAAATTCAGAAGGAGCCTCTTTTGATTGTACGTCTATGGGAGAAGTCTATACTTGTTTTAAAGCTGGTATTTCTTCAGAAAAGATTATATATACGGGAAACATGTTTACCGATGCTGACTTTAAATTCGCGGTCAAAAATGATGTCTTAGTCAATTTGGATAGTTTAAGCCAATTGAACCGTTTAGTGAAAATTCATGAGACGCTTGGTAAGGAAAAAAGAGCAATTTCTTTTAGAATAAATCCTGAATTTGGTGCAGGACACCACAAACATACCATAACAGCAGGAAAAGAGATCAAATTTGGCATATTAGAGGAACAGGCAATGGAAGCGTATAGAAAAGCTAAAGAGACTGGCTTTGAAAAGTTTGGCATCCATCAGCATATTGGATCAGGAGTTTTAAACGCCCTCGATTTTGGGAAACCAGCAGAAAAATTTATAAGTATTATCAAGAAAATAATAGAAGAGCTCGATATTAAGTTTGAATTCATCGATTTTGGAGGAGGTTTGGGAATTCCTTATCATCCTGAAGAAGAACCTTTAGATTTAGAGAGTTATAAAGATCTAGTAGTAAAACCATTTTTAAATTTGGTTAAAGCAGAATGTTTAGATGACCCCACTTTTAAAATAGAACCAGGCCGTTACTTAAGTGCGGAGTCTACCATTTTATTAACGCAGATAAATACAATAAAAGACAATGGATTTAAGCTCTTTGCTGGGGTAAACGCCGGTTTTAATACTTTAATTCGCCCAACATTATATAATAGTTATCATCACATAATTCCATGTTATTCAAAAGGAAATAAGCAGGAATTTGAATACGATATTGTTGGTCCTATTTGTGAATCGGGAGATGTTCTTGGAAAAGCAAGGAGATTAAATGAATTGAAAGAGGGAGATATTCTTGCTATTATCGATGCTGGAGCATACGGTTTTGTTATGAGTAGCCCTTACAATTCAAGGCCTAGACCTGCTGAGGTTTTAATTAATAATGATTCAGTATATGAGATTAGGAAGGCAGAAACTTTCGATGATCTTTTAAACTCTCAAAAAATTCCAGAACATTTAAGATAAGAAAAAAGAATTAAATCCTTTATAAGATTAATTATCACGAGATAAAATTATAAATATGAACTGCGTAAGGATTGGATACCCTTTACGCCGTTTCGATGAAGAGTTGGCAATATGAAATCTGTGAATTCAGGTTGATGATAATACTGATCTGCTCTGAAATATTTTTATAATTTTATCTCTTTTTTTAAAAATGACTTATAAAATAAAACCTTGAAATTTTTTTATTAATACTATTAAATTTTTAAATAATTATTCTAATAAAAGGCTAAGATTCTATCATTTTATTGTTACAGAAATTGTTATTAATATTTTTCTTATGACTATTGCCGCTTTATCTGATATTCATGGAAATAGTTGGGCATTAAATGCTGTAATATCTGATATTAAATCTCTTAATGTCTCAGAAATTGTATTTTTAGGGGATTTGGTAATAAGTGGTCCTTCACCATTAGAAGTATTTCAAGAATTGCAAAGTTTAAAGCCAAAATGCTGGATTAAAGGAAATACAGACGCTTGGTTTGCTGAAATTAATGATGAATGGTCACCAACTACGAAACAAGAAGAAAAATTATACAAAACTTACATTTATGCTCAAAATCATTTAAACAGAGAATCAATAGATTTTTTATTAGAATCTCCAGAGAAATGTGTTTTTGAATCTGCTGGAGTACATATTTTGGCAGTACATGGATCACCAAGATCTATTTCAGAAGGTATAGGAAAGAATATTGCGCCTAATGTACTTGAAGAAATTTTCTCTAATATCGAAGAATCAATCATAGTGTCTGGTCATTCGCATGTTCCGTTTATAGGAAAAGCTGCAAATAAAGTTATTTTTAATGTTGGAAGTATTGGAATGCCCCTAGATGGGGATAATAGAGCGTCTTATGGTATAATAAAAATTAAGAACCAAGTCCCTAAGTGTTCAATCCGAAGAGTACCATATCCTATAAGTAAAACTCTATCAATAGCAAAGACAAGGGAGTATCCAGGTTTAAATAATTATAAAGAAATTCTTAGAAAAGCGAGGATTCCACAATAAATTTTTTAAAATAAATTAAAAGTTATTACTATTTAAGAAGCTACTTCTAAGGAGATTATAAAAAATTAGAGATTAAGAACATCTTTCATTTCGAAAATTTTATTTTCTTTAGCTTTGGCAATAAATTTAATAGCTTTAATTGCTCCTGATGCAAAACATGCTCTACTATGAGCTTGATGTTTTAATTCGATTCTTTCGCCTGGTCCTGCAAATAAGATGGTATGATCCCCAACAATATCGCCACCCCGAACAGAATGAATGCCTATTTCGTTTTTCGCTCCAACGAGTCGTTTATTTGGTCCTTTTTCTCTTCCATATTTTGCTATTTCATCTAACTTAGAGCCTATCGAATTAGATATCGCTTGTCCTATTTTTAAAGCGGTACCACTAGGAGCATCAACTTTCCTATTATGGTGGGCTTCTATTACTTCAATATCCCATTCCTTCAAGTAGCTTCCTAATATACTAGATATTTTAAATAAAATATTTACCCCAGTAGCCATGTTTGGTGATATTACCGCTGGAGCTTCATTATTTTCTACGAGTTTTTTGAATTTACTTAAAAAATCATCGGAAATCGCAGTTGTTCCAATGACGCACCGTATACCATTTTCAACACAAATTATACAATTTTTTTCTGTAGCTTTAGCAACTGTGAAATCGACAACCACATCTGGTTTGGTTTCATTTATAACTTCTTGAAGATTATTCACATCTTTTATTATGATCTTATTTGGATCATCAGTTGCAACCAGAGTCCCCAACTCCTTACCTATTTGGGTTAAATCGCATGCAGCTACAACTCTTATTTCGTCATCTGAAATTGCTAGTGAAGAAATTAATTTGCCCATCGATCCAGAAGGACCTAGTATTAATAATTTTATCATTTTAATCCTCAATTATATAATTGGGCTATATTAAGTTTAGATTTCTTAATACTGTCTTAATTTTTTCTTGATTTACATCCAAAGGTGGTGTTAAAGGTAATCGCATCCTTTTATTCATAATACCCATTAATTCAGCGGAAAACTTAACTGGTCCCGGATTAGTTTCTATAAATAAGATTTTGAAAAGATCAAAAAATTCTAATTGCATTTCTCTTGCTCTATTCCAATTTCCATTAAGCATAAAGTTTGTGAATTCCACTAACTTAGCGGGTATAATATTAGAAGCCACACTTATAACACCTTTACCACCTAGAGCCATTATATGAAATGTCATTCCGTCATCACCACTAAGCACTATGAAATCCTCAGGAGTTGTTTTTATAATCTTCGTAATTTGATCTATGTTTCCGCTCGCACATTTAATCCCAACGATGTTATCTTTTTTATATGCTAATTTTGACAAGGTTTCGGGTTCTAAATTACATCCTGTTCGACTGGGAACATTATAAAGAATAATCGGTAAAGAAATTGAGTCTGCTACTGCTGAAAAATGATCGATTAATGAATGCTGCGCGGGTTTATTATAGTAAGGAACTACTACGAGACAACCGTCTGCGCCCGCGTTTTCAGCATATCGGCAAAGAGAAATAGCTTCTTTAGTTGAATTGCTCCCACAACCCGCTAAAATAAATGGATTTTTTCCACTCTTCTTCCCTTCGTCAATAGCTATATCCATTGCGAAATGGTGTTCTTCGTGAGAAAGGGTTGCTGATTCCCCCGTAGTGCCCATAGTTAGTGGTTGACAACCGTTGGTAATTTGAAATTGAATAAATTCTCTATATTTTTCCTCGTCTATTACAAAATCCTCTTTGAAAGGCGTAATCATTGCAGTAATGACATTTTGCAATTTTTCTAATTTATTCATATAATCTCAACTGTGTTTTTCTTCCTAAATAAGTTTATATTGACTTAACTATTCAAATAAAAAATTCTAATTAAGGTATAATTTGGTAAAATACACTTATAAGCATTATTGCTAAATATATCATAAATAATTCTATATCTAATTTGAGGCTTACCCTATGCATCTGTGTTATTGAATATTAGAAATCTTAGTTAAAGATAAAGAATAAATAGGAAGCTAGTTATGATTTTGATAAAAAATTCTATAAAAGTATGATAATTGATTACTTAGATAAATTTCAAGGGTGCCTTATGGGGGTTGCAATAGGAGATTCATTAGGACATCCATTTGAAGGAAAGATTAGAGAAGAAATATATTCCAAGTTTAAAGATTTCAAAGAATATATTAAAAGCAAAAGGAAGTTATTCAAAACTTACACAGATGACACTCAACTGACATTGCACACTGCGGAAGCGCTTATCCAGGGTTCTGGATTTAATGAAAATAATTTTATTAGGGAATATGTTAAATGGCTTGACGATCCTCCAATAGGTCCCGGATTTGGGTGCATATCCTCAATCCAAAAACTAAAGTATGGAATTCCATGGAAAAAAGCAGCTTCAAATTCCGGAGGTAATGGAACTGCAATGAGAGTGTCTCCAATTGGACTATTTTACAGTAAAGACCTAAAAGGTTTAACTAATGCTGCTTTAAAATCGAGTAAAATAACTCATTCTCACCCCGCAGCGTCAGCGGGTGCAGTTGTAATAGCAAGTGCAATAGCTTTTTTAATTGAAAAATCAGTTGAAACTAGTTTCTCAATTGAGGAATTTTTTACAACAATAATATCGTCAATCTCAAACTCTCAAGAAAATATATGGGAAGAATTTATAGAGATTTTAAATAGAGTTAAGGACAATCTTAATATCTCTATTGAGACTGGGCTAATAAAATTCTCCCAAATAGGCGTAAGATCGCCATTCTTTATTGAAGATTACTTAGGGAAAGCATTTGTACATCCTTACACATTAAGTACAGTTGCTTGCGCAATATTTGTCTTTTTGAAAAACCTGAACTCGTTTGAAGATTGTATTATTCAATTAGCAACAGCTGGTGGAGATAGCGATACAGTAGGCGCTATAGGGGGGAGTTTAGCTGGTGCTTACTTCGGTCTTGGAAATATTCCAGATGAACTGAAAAATATAGT
>JBHLLM010000061.1:0-10861 GCA_048885575.1 Candidatus Hermodarchaeota archaeon | reverse complement strand
GACATTGTCAATTCTCATTTAAGCCCATCTCTTCTTTGAATAACTTGATAGGTGTTTTTTCTGTAATTTGTTGGTAAATTTCTTCTCGAAAGGGCGTCATTTCTATCGCATATGCTTTCAAATTGTTTTGAGTCAGTAAAGTTATTAATCTTTCTTCGATCGCAAATAATATTGGTAATTTAATATTAGTTTCTTCGTAAGATAAAAAATTTTGAGGTATTCTTATCTCGTCTATTAAAGTCGTATAAAGTTCTTTAATATCTTTTTTCTTTCCTTCTACTTGACCATATAGCAGCAAACCGTCACTCGTGATTTGTTCGTAAGGTAATTGAATCGTTTTTGCTCGTCTTAAATACCTTTCTCTCAATTGCCAATAATCTTTAGCTCTGATCGTGCAAAAATGAATTTTTATTGAAACTTTTGGGGCGATATCTTTTACAAGCTTAATTGCATATTTTTTACTATTCTTCACAGATGCTACTTTATCTTCTTCCAAAAAAAAATTTCGGTCTTTAAGATTTTGACTATTTGGTGAGCAATACTCAAATTCATTCAAATTGATAAAATCTGCGCCGATCTTATCTAAATAAAGAATATTTCTTTTCAAATTGTCCATATATTCCGCTTCTGGAATTACAGGAACTTCGGCTCCTACAGACATGCCCTTTTTTAATGCTTTTTTTATCACATCCCAATTTTCTTTTGAAGGATTGAATCTAATTTCGTCTAAGCCTGCTTGAGCAAGCTGAGTAGCAATTTCTTCGGTAAAATTAAGACCGTTAGTATACAAGTGAATGTGAAACTTATTACCTTTATTTTCTTTAATGAATTTAAGGTATTCTATGGTTTTTTTTAAGTTGGGTTCAAATAATGGATCTCCACCTGTTATACTCATGCCCTTCGCGTTAATAGCTTTAAGTTCATCTAGTATCTGTTCTTTAGAAGATATTAGAATCTCATTTATGTAAGTGTCATTCTTATTTTTCCTTTTTTCAGATATCGGGCAATACCACCAACAATGTTGTGGATTCTGACAGATACCATTAAGAAATAATACTGCTTTAGAACCCTTTAAACAGTGCTGACATCCTTTAGGAATCCCCCTTTTTTTTATGTAATAGGTCTGAGCTTTAGATTCTTTAACGACTGGTTCTCTCATCTCTGTAACAACTTATTTCTCACAATCGATTTTTTATCAGCTAATTTTTTTAACACAACTTCGGTACTTTCGTTCATTCCAATTGGTCTCTTTAAAAAAACTCCCGTTTTTCCAAGCTTTTCTCTTTTTAAAAGGATTTTTTTTCTTTCATTAATAGTGTCAATACTAAGATTTAATTGCTTCGCAGCTAAATGTTCATTTCCAATTAGCGAGTATTCTTCATGCCCATTAGTAGTAGGTTGAATTAGAACTAGGCGCTTATCAATTCCAGCTACTCTAGTATTTCTAACTAATTGGTTGAGATTGATTTTTCCTCCAAAATCATAAAATTCTTTTGATCTTTTATCAAATTTAGATAATGGAATAGTTATACTTTCTAACTCATTTAGATAAATGTAAAGTTTCAAAGCATCAGCTGGTGTTGCCATAATAATTTCTCTGAAATAATTTTTAAAACCATTTTTTTCGAGTATTATCTCTATTTGATACGGTGCAATTTTGTTCAAAAATCCAATATCTATATCACTATTATCATGAACATCACCCCGCGCTATACTACCATATAGAAATGGATCCAAACCCTCTTTAACAAACATATCCAATAGGATTTTAGATCTCTCTCTTTTTTCATGCAATAGTTCCAAATGATTCTCAGAATATATAACAGTATTAAAATAATCTCTAAGAATTTTATTCCTGCTCATTATATATTAATCGCTTTTATCTTATTTACTAGTTCTCTATATATCTCATTATTAAGCTTAAGAGTACTGTTTCGTAATACTTGAATGTACTTCTAGCTTTAGGAATAATAGTATATTTACTGTTTTTAAATGGTTCATTTGTTAGAAGAATCTTTTTAATTTTCGTGTTTTTTAAAAATAGGTTTAATTTTTCACTAAATATAGTAAATAGTTGAGGATACTTGTTTGAATCATTTAATAAAGTTAGCATTACTTCTAGATTGTAAGATTTTAATCGTGGATTAATTAAAATCAGATTTCTACAGTCTGAGTTTTCAAAGAGAATGTTTAGAGGTAATAACCTTTTATTATAATTAATAACATTATAAACTTGATTTAACACATGAACTTCTTGGTTATAAGTCCTAAAAATAATAGGAAATGCATATCGCAATTCCTTTTCGATTAATGAAGCCATTTCCAATTTTCCGCTTCTATTCACGGTTTTTAACCTTATATTTAATACTTGATACCCAAAAAAACATAAAGCCTCTGTAAGTGCTTTCAACAACATTAGTTTTCGAAAACTTCTTATTATGATTATTGTCGGTTTTCCAATTTCTTCTTGCTGGTAAAAATTTACTTTAGTTAAAGTGCATTTCTTTATAAAAATAGTTGAAAATTGAGCGTTAATCTCAGAGAGGTTATCAAATCTCCGAACCGTAGAGGAATTTGAATAAAAGAACCTCCATCGATATAATTCTTTAAGTACCTTGGCACTGATTAGAAACAGGATTAATAGTTCAATTATAATAATATCTACTGTAATCCAATCAACTTGAAAAATGCCAATTGTCATAATTTTTACTTTGAAGTACATTTCTTAATCTACAACTTCATTAATCCAATCCAAATATTTCTCCGATCCTTTTTCAATTTTGAAGGCAATACATTCGGGGTTCGAATAACTATGAATCTCTCCAACTTTTTGAATCAAAAGATCGCAATTCTTTTCTGTGGTCTTAATTATTAAAAGTTGTTCGTTTTCCCTTTCGATGTTCCCTTTCCATCTATAGATTGAAAATATATTAGGTATTATATTTATGCACGCTGCCAACCTGTTTTCAACCAAGATATTCGCTATTTTTTTACCCTCTTCAATATTTGGAACTGTAACTAAAAATATATAATAATTCATTTATTTTCCTCTTTGGTAATCAATAATAATTTATAATGCAATTTTAAATTTCAATTTATTTAAGAAATCAGCTTATACTCTGAAATATAAATTTCTTTACGATTGTGAATATTATTTTAAAAACTACTATTATTAATGAAATGATGTAAAGGTATTCTAAAAATTTAAAATCTTTAAACGATTTTTATGTTTCCTTAAAAGCAAATTAATAAATAATTATAGTGTTATTATAATTAAAAATATCTTAATAGTGATATATATCAAAAATTTACTGGTTTAAAGGTGTTATAGGAACTATTTTACATAATGTTTACCTAATCTCAAACTTTACGGGTATTTGTTTAATCCATAGGAAGTATGGGACTATAGAATTTAATCAAGATTTAGTATCTGGTTTTCTAACAGCATTAAAAGATTTTTCAGTGGAATTTTCGAAAGGTTCAGGCGAATTAAAGGTGATAGATATGCAAATTTTTTATCTTCTTCTTGTTTTTAAGGAAGGAATCCTGTGCACAGCAGCAGCAGATAAGAATGACGATGCTCAGATTACCCATAAAGTTCTTAGTGAAGTTATCGATAAATTCTTGGAAAATTATGGTAACTTAATGGAGAGCTGGTCAGGAGACGTTAGGATGTTTAAAGGATTTGAAAATGTTATGGATGTAATGTTAAAAGATGGTCATGTAGCAGAAGTTCCAGTAAAAATACCTATTTTAAAAATATATGAAAAAGATTTTTTGAAATCTCGTAAACAAATTGAAAAGAAGGGTTTAGTTCTTTCGGAGGAGGATTTACGAAGCGTTCGAAACCAGAAACCGGCTTGGACATCAAAACGCCTTCCAACTCAAGTGATAATCCAAGGTTTTTTAAACAAGGAACAATACAAAATTGCGCATTTTGCTGATGGCTTTCATACTATTGCAGATATAGCCGAAGAGGCGGGCGTTCCAAAAGCGGAGATCAATGTTATGATCGATGATTTAGACAACCTTGGTTTATTGAAATTTATTGAAATAAAGTAGCAAGTTCTATCCTTGATAGCTTCTTTTCACATTTTTATACATATTAGTATTTTTTAGATGGGATTTTGATATTCTAAAAATTTAATTTTGTTAAAAAAAATATAGCAAAATCCAATTAAAACAATTAATCATAAAATTTATGAAAATATTATCACTATTACAGATAATATGAATGTGAATAAAGTTGCCGATAACATTTATGAAATTCCACAAAAAGCATTGATGGCTCGGGTGGAAGGGAAAATCGAAAAGTTTCAAATGAAAGTGCCAGTACGAATTTATGCTAACGAATATATCTTAGAAAAGATTAAAAATGACAGGACTCTTGATCAAATTAGTAATGTTGCTTGTCTTCCAGGTATACAAAAGCATGCTATCGCTCTCTCTGATGCTCATCAAGGTTATGGGTTTTGCATAGGAGGAGTTGCTGGAACTGATGCCGAAACAGGAATGATTTCACCGGGAGGAGTCGGTTATGATATTAATTGCGGTGTAAGAATGTTAAGAACAAATCTATACCTTAAGGATGTGATAAAATCAATACCTAGCCTATTAGACACTATTTTTAACAATATTCCATCAGGTTTAGGAAGTAAGGGAAAATTAAACATAGATTATTCGGAGTTAGACGATGTCTTGGATAATGGATTAAATTGGGCGCTTGATAAGGGCTATGCTATTAAAGAAGATGTTGAACATTGTGAAGAGAACGGATTTTTGAAAAACGCTGATTCTTCCTTGATTTCTCAAAAAGCTAAGCAGAGGGCAATAAAACAATTGGGTTCATTAGGAAGCGGTAATCATTTTCTTGAAATCCAGAAAGTAGAAACGATTTATAACGATTCAATCGCCAAAAAATTAGGAATTTTTGACATAAACCAAATAACAGTAATGGTTCATACTGGTTCACGAGCACTTGGTCATCAAGTTTGTACCGATTCTTTACGAAATATCGAACAAGCAATGAAAAAATACAATATTAAAGTTCCAGATCGTGAACTGGCTTGTGTTCCTGCTAATACGCCAGAAGCAGTAAAATACTTGCAAAGTATGGCGTGTGCGGCAAATTTTGGTTTTAACAATCGTCAATTAATTACACATTGGCTTAGAGAATCTTTTCAAGAGCATTTTAAGAGGAATATAGATGATCTGGATTTCAATTTGATTTATGGGGTTTGTCATAATATTTTAAAAATAGAAGAACATGAAGTAGATGGGAAAAAAGTTAAATTAAATGTTCACAGAAAAGGCGCGACTAGAGCTTTTCCACCAGGACATACCGATCTACCTAGTGATTATAATAGAATTGGGCAACCCGCTCTAATTCCTGGTACTATGGGATCAGCATCCTATTTATGTGTTGGAAAGCCAAAAGGGATGGATCTTTCCTTTGGATCTACTGCTCATGGATCTGGTAGAGTAATGTCAAGATCTAAAGCGACAAAAACGTATTGGGGTACAAAAATCAAAGACGATTTAAAAGGTAAAGGAATTATTATAAAAGCGGCTTCTCCTAAAGTAATTGCTGAAGAAGCACCAGGGGCATATAAAGATATTGATCAAGTAGTACAAGTAAGCCACGATCTTGGAATTGTAGAAAAGATTGTAAGGTTAGTTCCGATAGGAGTGGTAAAAGGTTAAATTCTTCATTAATTGATTCTTCTAAATTATTATTTAACAAGAAACATCTCAATTCAACATTATTAAGTTATTTTTCTATAAATTTATATAAAAGCAGCTAAATTGGAGAAAGGATTTCTAAAGCAATATAAATAATTGATATAAATCTTTAAAAATTGTTCTCAAATTAAATATCATATACAATATCTATTATAGTTCTTTCGAGTGTTTCATCTATATTTAGGTAGGAATAAGTTATAGCCTTGACTTCAATTCCAATTTCATGTTTTTCCAAATCGAATTTTTCCCCTTTTAGAGTGGCTTGGAGTTTATATTTATCGTTGCATTTCTCAATTTTACTTACATTTACTTGACTAAAAACAAGCTCATGTACATCAAAAATGTATAAAAATTCAGAGAGAAAATCAAATAAGAGGGCTTCCTTGTCCTCAGCCTTAATAGTTATTTTTTTTTGTATTTTAGGAATTACTTTTTTTAAGTCTGGTGTTAAAGTTGCCATTAAACTATAAGCTGTTTGCGAGAAGGCTTCTTCTAATGATTCCCCCCAACTTCTTACTTGAATATCTGCAGTATGCTCTCTAAATTCAAATCCGGCTTTCTTCATATGAAATGCGTTATTTTCAGTATAGAATTACTATAAATAATCTTATTTGAAATTAAACTTTTTGTTGTTTAGTCTAATTTTCTTAGGAGTTTAAAATGATACATCGGAATTTTTAATTATATGTTGAGTACAATTCATGACTCATTTATCGAAAATTTGCTTTTCTACCAACAATTAACAGTAAAAAAGAAATTCTCAAATAGAGAACTTTTGCTCTTGCACTTTTTTTATGGTTCTACTAAAATTTTTCCCAGAAATGTTATTATCGTAAAAGATATAGTTTTTTTCTTCCTCGATAATGAAAATTATTTTGAAGCGAAATCAAAATTGCCATATTTAAGAAAAAAATTCCAAAACAGAAGAATTGTGCTTGTTAGAGAAGAAGGGGTGCTAGTTAATTTAATTTTTGGTTTTTTCCCAGATCCATATATTCATAGAATAAGAATAGAAAGAAATATTAATACAGGGCAGATCATAATTAGTGTAGGATTTCTCTCCTACGAAGAACGAGGAATAGCAGTTGGTTGTAATGGTGATTATATAAAGGCTATCAATATTATCTTCAAAAATTATGTTAAATTTATAGATTACCACGGATTTCAAATAAGAGTCAAGTGTGATGTTGTAGGCTTATGAAAAAACTTACCAAGGAACTTCTTTTAACTTTACGAGATAAGCAATTGTATTTGCAATAAGACTAACAGAGGGAGTAAGAATGAGGAGAAAAATTATAATGTTGATATCAGGGATCAAATAAATTCCCGGAAAAAAGATAGCAGGAATTATAGCAAAAATGATAGCACCTATAACAAAATCTAATTGATCTACTACCCAAAAAGGTGATCCACTTTTTATGTCAAATCTTCTTTTAAGAAATGACCCTGCTAAATCTCCAAATGCGGCTCCGTATGAGCAAAATACTATTCTAAACATTATCATCAGTATACCAATGGGAAACGGACCACCTATAAAATAATATTGATAATAAACCATTTCTGAGTATAAATTATAAAACCCAATTGAAACTCCTTCTATTGGAATCTGTTGTATAAAAGGCCACAATAATAAAAACAATAAAAATAATGCACAACTTAATGGAATACCAATATATAATGGTCCCTTGACAAGACCAGAAATAGTTTTGTGATCTCCTAATATTCTTCGCCCATCACGCCAAAAATTTCCCCCATCTAAAGGTTTACCACCCCCAACAATCACCATTCCAGCGTTTGAAAAATATGCGGGAACGATAAAAAGTACACTAAAAATAAGAGTTGCTAACCAATCAGCCCAGTTAAATAATGATGAGATAACCAGAAAATCAAAGAAGAGCAAACTAATAAAAAAGATCGTCAAAAATATAGCAAGCCTTACATCTTTTCTATCAATATCTTCCTTGTTATTATGCGCTGACATAATAGCTCTTGCAATTATAAATATTAGATTAGTTAATTTTTAATTGAAATTAAATTTTGGTAAATATTATTAGTTCTACTAAACCCTTAATAATATTGCTTCCTAAATAATTATCTTTTAATGTTCCGACAATAATATTATAAATTATCGATCTATTCGTAGGTAATCGGATAAAAAGAGAATAACATATTAAAGCTTTAACATGTTATCTTTAGTTTCTCGATTAATAATCAAGTTTAAATATCGCGGAATCGAAATAATATTCTAGCAATCTTTTCGAGTGGAAATGATACACATGGTTGGATGAAATGTTGACGAATCAAAATGATAAAAACAAATATTCTTTTAATATTGATAAATTTTATCAAAATTATTTAACAGGTCCAAAACTTTTTAAAAAAAGGGAAGCACTCGAACCATCATTTATTCCGGACGAATTACCGCACCGAAATGCTGAGATAGAAAAAATAGCAGGCATAACTGCGTGTGCATTAAAAGGGGATGTACCACCTAATTTTTTATGCTATGGTATGACAGGTACAGGAAAAACGGCAACTGTGCGTTACATCTCACAAAAATTAGCTCAACACTTTACTAACAATCCACCTTGGTGGGTATATATTAATTGTACAGTAGTATCTACCCCATACCGGATTTTAGCTCATATTTATAACACTATAGTAGGAAAAGAGAAGATACCTGCAACCGGTTTACCGAAAGACATTATTCTAAAAAAATTGCTTGGATTGCTGGATCAATTAATCAAAAATAGCATTTGTTTTCTTGTATTGGATGAAATTGATATTTTAATAGAGAAGAAAGGGGGAAGTGAAATTCTTTATAATTTAACGAGACTTAATGAAAACTTAGACCTATGTAGAACCAGCGTTATTGGAATATCTAATAAGTTGAAATTTATGGAATACCTTGATGCGAGAGTTACTTCCAATTTGGCAGAAGAAGAACCAATCGTTTTCCATCCCTATGATGCAAATCAATTAGCAGATATTCTCAAACAAAGAGCAGAAATTGCATTTAACGCGGATGTAATTGATGATGGTGTGGTGAAGTTGTGTGCTGGTCTCGCTGCTAAAGAACACGGGGATGCAAGAAAAGCACTTCAATTACTAAGAAAAGCAGGAGAGATTGCTGAAAGAAATCAAAATAAGAAAATCACGGAAAACCATGTAGAAAAAGCTCAAAGTGATATAGATAAAGACCACATTGTTGAATACATCTTATCAATGCCCCTTCAAACCCAATTAACTTTAACAGCAATTTATTTATTATCTAAATTTACAAAAGATCATGTAATCACATCAGGAGATATTTACGAAGTTCACTCAGAACTTTCAAATAAAATTCCGGGTTTGAAGCAATTAACACGTAGAAGAATTAGTGATTACATCAACGAATTAACATTATCAGGATTAATTACCGCAAATACAAGATCAATGGGGCATTATGGGCGCACTAAACTAATAAAACTTGATATAGAACTTGGGCTTGTAGAAAAAGTCTTATCTCAAATTAAGAAAATTCAAGACTATAGATTATTAGACTATAAGCCTATAATACTCCAAACTGATAAAGTTAAGATAAAAAACATTGTTTTTAGAAAGCTTATTTAGAAAATGAAATCCCATTTATTAATATCCTTAGAGATATTATCGAGAATTAAAGTAGCTATTTTCTCATCCTTTTCTTTAAGTAATAGAAATAATTTAGCTAAGTGTTTACAAAATTTTTTATTCTGGGCTCTTTTGGTTTGAAAATCGTGACAATCGTGTTTTAAAAATTTTTCATACGCGGATATTTCAATAAGATAAGGAGTTTTTTGAGATCCTTTAATTTCAGCTGTAATATATTTCCCTTGAGGATCGAAAGTTTTGATAAGGATCGCATCATCTGATACCTGTACTGCTCTATTTATAGTGCCTGAATCTAAGAACGCTTTTAGTAAAAAATTAAACTTAGATGTCCCATTCTTTTTAAAATCATTGCGTTTTTGGGCTATAGTCGCAGAAATTTTAAGTTTTTTTAAAATTTCTACTCTTCTTTTTATATGCCAATTCTTTAATTCAAGTACTAAATCATCCGATAAGCTAAGGTTGTTATTATTACCTGCTAGTAAAAATCCGTTATGAATAGCCTTCTCAACGAATTCTTTTGCTTTCTTAGGAGAAAAAAGAAACAATTCAAAAGAAATTTTGTATTCCAAGTCATATCTATTTATATATGGAAGATCGATAATTTTCCAGATATATAAAATCATCTCAGAATAGCTATTTCGTGGAATTGCTAAATTTATTTAAATCACCATTAACATTTAAATTAGAAAAATTTAGTCGATTTTTTTAAAGTCTAATTGGAAATAGTTCAATGAATCAAGTTCTATTATTGGTACAATACCGGGAGTAGGGTTTATTCCAAAACTTCTCATAAAATCAGTTTGAGCTTGAAAACATCCAGAATTAATAAGAGTGACATTCCGATATTTTCCCATTCCATTAATATGGATATGTCCTGTATGAAATATGTCTGGAATTTTGTTTAATACAAGTAGGTCTTTATTAACAGGAGCTATTTGTGTTTTTTCGCCAAATACTGGAGCAAGATGCCTACAAATGAGGAACTCCTTCATAGTTTCAATAGGTTTGTTAATATCTAAATCGTGTATTAACCTATTTATGTCGTGCATACTTTCTCCATGATATATTAGTGTATTTACGTTGTGCGTTTTTATAAGAGAAGGATTACCCAGACATTTAACTCCTAAGTTAATTAAATCTTCACAATACTTTTTTGGTACAGCGGGTCGAGGTATTGCGTTTCTAACAGGTTCGTGATTACCTGATACATAAAAGACCTTAATATAATCTGGAATTTTTGATAAGAATTCTGAAGCTATTTTAAATTGTTTAAAAATATCAGATACAATTAAATCTTCTTTTTGATTTGGATAAATCCCTATACCATCAATTAAATCACCGTTAATGACGAGATACTTTACTTTCCCTGCTATATCTCTCAAAATCTTATTATTACACTTTCCATTTAAAAATTTCAAGAACTTTTTAAATAAATTTTCTTCAAATTCTTTACTACCAATGTGAGTGTCAGAAATTAATGCAATAG